>DATCMP010000657.1:0-10596 GCA_036563365.1 Thermomicrobiales bacterium | reverse complement strand
GGGAAAGGTAGACGTAGTTGACACCGAGAAGGTCAGCGTACTCAGTGAGGAGCCGGGGCTTGTCGAACTCGCCCGTGTCCGGGTTGTACCTCTGGTACTTCCGAATGATGTCTGCCAGCACTGCCCACCTCCTGTATAAGCTTATGCCTACACTCCATCATGAAATGTAAGCATATGCAATACCCTCTAGTGAAACGTGTAAGCATTTGCTATAGTGGGCGTATGAGCAGCGACATTGGCGCGTTTCGGCATCGAATTGAAACCCTGCGAAAAGCGCGTGGTATAAGCGCTCGTGCGCTTTCGCTACGAATCGGCCAGAACTCGGCTTATATTCAGCAACTTGAATCGGGCATGAGAAACACCAAGCTGCCTGGGTATCCGGTACTCAAAGCGCTTGCTGATGTTTTCGAGATGACGGTAGAAGAGTTGCTAGCTCCTTCCGCTCCCGAGCCGGACGAGGAACCGTCAGACATCCAGACCGTGCCGCTGGCCGAGCTGCTGAAGCGGATCGGCGCCCGCCCCGCCTACGGCCAGCTCGCCGAGGGGATCACGGCCAGCGCCGGGAAGGGCTCGAAACTCCCCCAGGAGTACGACGACTCGCGCGCGCGGAAGAAATATCGCGGCGAGCTGCCCGAGCGGATCCAGCTGGTCGAGATCGAGGGCGAATGCATGCGTGGCCTCCTGGATCCTGGCGATCTCGCCCTGGTGGACACCGAGCAGACGCCCGAGATCGGCAAGGTCGTCGCCGCCGTCCGCTTCTACGACGAGGTGATCGTCAAGTTCCTACGGGAGAAAGACGGTCACCAGTACTTCGAGTCGCGCGACAAGACAGTGCGGATCCCGCTCGACCAGTACACGCGCATCCTCGGCCCGGTCGTCGATGTGCAGAAGAGCATCGAGAGCCTGCTCGCGGCGCTGGATGGAGGCGGCGCGTAGGCGTGGTAGTCCCTTGTAGCGACCGGGCGGAGCATGGGTCACCGGGAGGCGGCGTGAGGAAACGTGAGGAGGCGTGGTGGATGTCGACAAGGCCGAAGCGGAGAAGCGGCGCATTGCCGACGCTCTTGAGCAGCACGGCGTGAGCGACGAGTGCCCGGCATGTGGTGGCCGCGGCTTCGCGCTCGCGGGCTATTCGACCATGCCGATCCAGTCGCGCCCAGGGATAGGTCGAATCACGTCAGGGTCGGGATTTCCAGTAGTCGTGACGATCTGTCATCAGTGCGGCTACACGCGATCCCATGCATTGCGGCCGTTGGGGCTACCGGAGGAGTAGGCGGTAGGGCGGGGGCGTAGGGGTGACACCCCCGGCCTTGCGCGCGTAGGCATCGAGGATTTGGTCAGCGGTGAGGCGCACCGGTCGCCATTCCGTGTGCTCATATCCGCCGCCGGCTTCGCAGATGGCGAATTCGAGCGATTCGTCAAGCAGCCACGTCAGCACGCACCGAGCGTATTCCCGTTCGCATTCTGCCATCGTCAACCTCTCTAGTCGTGCTACTACCGAGACAGGATCATGATAGACGATTCGCGACAACCAGAGGTGGACAGCTACTGGCGCTTCAATGGCGCCAGTGAGATCGTCACCAAGTCGCTCACCGAAGTAGAGGACTACCTCGCCCAACTCGCCGATCTTCTACCACGCATCGCGCGCCTGCGAGCCGATCTCCAGCAACGGTATCCCGACTGGGATGGCACGCCCAGGAATTGCCCCAACGAATGGGTGAGCGATGAAGCCTACGCGTGGCATATGGCCGCAGGACAGGCCGAGGATTGGCTGAGGAGCGCGACGAGGACAGCGGTCTTGATGGCGACGATCCACCTCGAAGCGATTGTGAACTGGTTGCTCTACGCCAGGTTCGGCGATGAATTGACCGAGGCGATCGAGCGGCTAACGCTCATCGCAAAGATTGAAGTCGCCCATGGTGTATTGTCCCAGGGGCCATTTCGCGGAACCGCAGCATATGCGGCGGCGCGCAGCCTTACCAACTGGCGGAACGCTTTCGCGCACGGCAAGAACCCCGATCGTCGCACGCAGACACTGAAAGAGAACCACCTCACGCATAGAACGATCAGTGCCACATCCCGCATTGTAGTAAGCGACATGATCGCCCAACTCGATCGGTATCTCACGGTAATGGATCATTTGGCACCGCTGAGCACCGCCGATGATGATCCGATGTTCGACGAACGAGAGATCAGGAAATCCCTAGCGACGATTCGACGCTACACCTTCGATGAGCATGATGCTGTCGCGAGTAAGATCTAGCCCCGCCGCACGACTGGTCGATGGTGGGGCGTAGGGCGGCGGCGAGCACTCGCTCAGGGAGTTGCAACGCGCCGGAAGGTGACGCATGAGCGAGCAGGACGCGCTACGAAAGCAGCTCTTCGACGCCCTTGATGACGTCGAGGCAACGGCCAAGCGGCTCACGGGCGACGAGTCCCAGGAGGCCATGGACGGGCAGACCAGGATCGCTGATGCCGTGAATGCGCTGCGCCACACCGTGGGCAGCATCCCGAAGCCGACCGACGAGACGGAAGCGGATCAGCCGGCGGCCAAGGAGCCTGGCGAGGAGTAGGCGGTAGGGCCGCGGCGTAGGGGCCGGGCCACGAGGCTCTAGCGATTTTGGCGCGGCGCTTACTGCCCGAATGACCAGAGGCGAGCGGGTTGAAACTGGTCTTCAAGCAGGGCGGCAACCCGACCTTTGCCCTCGAATAGGTTGAATCATAACCGTTGGCCTGTATCGTAGAGGAGCGCCTATGCCGTAGACCCCGCCCACGGGCGAAAATACCGCACTTCCGTCGCCGCGAACCGGGTTTGGTACGCGGGCTGTTTTCCGCATCGGGAAGGGATTTGTCCTTTCGGGTACCCCGATCTCCGTCCTAAGGAAGGCGTCGGGGGTTCGATTCCCTCCGGGGGTACCCAAATAGCGGTTTGATTCGACACGACGCCAAAAATGCACATATAAACTCGTCTTATCTCCCGCAGAATGAGGGTAAAGCGTACCAAAAATGCTCTTCACTCGGTCTTTTCGGTGACCCCTAGTGTACGTAGTGATTGTGTGCTTGTGTGAGTGCCGCTGTTCGGGAGTAGAAGCGTAAGCACCTCGTTTGACAAGCCTTACCCTCTCGAACGGATAGCGCCCCCGCCGTAGCCCGGTGGGGGCGCTGTTGCTATTGTTCAGCTCGTATAAGTTTGATTGCAGTTCAATCGGGTCTATAACGTGGGATCCTATCTCAGCGCTCGAAGAAGGCGTAGATGTTGAGGCTGGCGAGCATGGGGTCGAAGACCTCGCGCAGGCGTTGGTCCCGCCGCGCGTAGGGGGTACGCATCACGATGTTCCACCCATCCCCTCGCTTGAGGCCGGAGGCGACCTGGAAGAAGGCGAGCTCGTCCGACTGGTCGCACGCCGCGCCCAGGATAGCGAAAGTAGCACCGGTGAGCTGGCGGCGCGTGGTGTACTCGATCCCGGTCTTGTTGCAGAAGGGGGTCTTGCGGTAGAAGAAGTCGTCGCGCAGGACGTCAATGTTCGCGTCGGGCTCCTCCGGCCCGGCGGTGATCTCCACGCTTTCCTCCTCGCCCACGTTACCAGCCGGACCGTAGAGGAAGACCACATACTGGTCCGGGAAGTATGAATCGTCCACGGTCCAGTCGGGCGGGTAGGCGATGACGAGCGGGAACTCGCGCGGCCCGGAGTAGATCTTCCATCCCGTTGGGACTGGCCCGCCTGGCTGTGGGGCGCGGGCTGCGCCCGGGGGGCGCGTGGGAGGCGGGGTCTCTACAGGGTCTTCCCCTGTGGCTGTCGCGATGGCCGTCGCTGGTGCCTTTGTTGGGGCTTTTGTAGGAGCGGTGCCGGGGGACGCGCCGGGTGCTACAGCCGTGACGACGGTGGCGGTGGCCGGAGCCGTAGAACCGCTCGGTGCGCTCGGCGCGCTCGCTGAGTTGGTGGTGGCGGTTGAACTGGTAATATCCTGGCTGATCGTCGCGGCGGGCGCGCTGCCGCAGGCAACGAGACCCGCGATCAGCAGACCGGGAAGCATCCTACGCCACCGCGCCATAGGTTCTTGCCCTCTCCCGCGCCCTGGGCGCGTTATCGTGTCGTTGTGTGCCTACCGCATTTTACGTCATCTGGGCCGGAATGGTTTCCCAACGCGGCGCGCGTGCTGACATTGAGAAGATCATGTTCGCCTCGTCGTATCAGCGGTATCACGCGCGGCTACATCGCCACGCCCCGATAGTTATGCTACCGTCGGTGGGATGTCGGACCTATGCTGTTCTCCATACGCGGGATGTTTCTCGACGGTATGCCATTTGCAACAGGGCATGTCATAGTACGGGGGGCGGGGATCGTCATGGCTTAGGTGCGCTCGTCGCCGCTAACGCCATCGCGCCGTAAATCACGCACCGCCGACCCTCGCTCACCGTCTGGCAATGGGTATTGGGATGACCGCGCAGAAATACCGGCAATTGCGATCGTGACCGTTGATAGGGATATACGATGCGAACGATGACAAGGCGCAATCTCTGGCGATCGTTGGGGCGCGGGGCGTTGCTGCGCTGCCCGCGTTGCGGCGGGCGCGGTATCATCAAAGGCTGGTTCTCGATGCAGCGCCGCTGCCCGTCCTGTAATCTGGTCCTTGATCGCGGCGAGTCGTCGGACTACTGGCTCGGAGCATACACGATTAATTTCGTCGTCGCCGAGTCGGTTGCGGTGCTCCTGATTGTCGCGCTGATCCTCTTCACCCTACCGGATATCCCCTGGAACACCGTGCAATATGCGTCGATCATCGCCGCCGTGGTGATGCCGCTCCTCTTCTTCCCCTTTTCGCGCACCCTCTGGCTCGCGCTCGATCTCTGGGCGCGCCCCTCCGAGCGGGGCGATCGGGCGCGACGCAGCCATCTGAACTGATCGTGACAAAAAAGAACACCGCCGCACAGTTGCGCGGCGGTGTCATTGAGCGCGGGATTCAGCGTGCGAGGGCTATCTCGTGCTGGGGAGTCGGACGCACGAGCGCGAGGCGGTCGAGTGTCTCATCGGGGGTGTGCAGCAGCATCAGTTCGCGCTGTAGCTCACCCATATTCGGGACGTTGAAGAAGTACGCTTTATAAAACTTCTTCAGCGCCTCAAAATTCTTGTCCCCGCCCCAACTCTCTTTCCACCACCGGATGTGCTCGGCCAGCAACGCCACACGTTCTTCGAGGGGTATCGTGGTGGGGTCGATCGCGGGGTTGAAGAACCAGAGGTTCCTGAAGATCCCGCGCCCAACCATCACCCCATCAACGCCGTATTGCGCGACTTTGTCCAAGCCGTCCTGGTAGCTGCTCACGTCACCATTGCCGATAATCGGCGTGGCCTTACCGAGCTTGTCGCGCAGGGCAACCACCTTGGCGATCTCTTCCCACCGGGCCGGGAAGGTCGATTTCTCCTTGGCGATCCGCCCGTGGATGGTCAGCGCGGCCAGATCCTGCTCAAGGAGGGTTTCGGCCCATTCCTCGGTGACCCAATCGTTGATCCCGCATCGGGTCTTGACCGATACCGGTAGATCCCCGGCCCCCTCTTTGGTCGCGCGGATGATCTCGATGGCGTGGTCCGGGCGTCCGATCAGGCCAGCACAGGAGCCGCGCTTGACTACCTTACGTTCTGGACAACCCATATTCAGGTCGATCCCGACGAAGCGACCGAATTCGCCGGTGGCGAGTTCGCGGGCGATCGTGCGGAATGTCTCCGGATCCTCGCCCCAGATTTGGGCGATCAACGGCTGCTCGGCCTCGGTGTGGACGAAGCGGCGACTGGCGGCACGGCGACCGCGCGTGACCAAGCCGCCGACGTTGACGAACTCGGTGAAGAAGATGTCCGGTGCGCCGGTTTTCGCCACGATGCGGCGAAAGACCGTGTCCGTTACATCTTCCATCGGCGCGAGGATGAAAATCGGTTTTTGGAAGCTTTGCCAGATATGCGGCATAGGAACAGTCTTACCCCACGATGAGCACAATAGTAGGTCTATTATACGTCGAAATGCCGGTCATCCGCATTGTCGCCTCACGACATTCGGTGTCCACCGCCGTGATAGTGCCTCACATCGTGAGGACGTTGATGGCTTGCAGAAATTTTCTGCGTCGTCGTGCGTAATACGCA
The DNA here is from genome assembly GCA_036563365.1 of Thermomicrobiales bacterium. Classification (GTDB taxonomy): domain Bacteria; phylum Chloroflexota; class Chloroflexia; order Thermomicrobiales; family CADCWN01; genus CADCWN01. The sequence goes on along the minus strand of DATCMP010000657.1, from coordinate 4,468 downwards.
TGGTGAAAAGGGGCTATCGGGGAGAAGACGATGCAGCACGCGCCGAAATCGGTAGCGGTGGTGACGATCCTAGGGAGTATGGGGTTCTTCGGCGCGGCGTGTGCGTTGCCCGCGCTCGACTTCCGGGCGGTCCTCGCCACCGGTGTGCCAACGCCAGCGAGTGCGCTCGTGCCGCAACCGTGGCCGGGGTTCGCGTTGCTCCTGCTCGGATGGGCGGGGTTGCTCTCATTGGAAGTGGCCTGGCTCGCGAATCCGCTCCTCGCCCTGGCCTGGCTCGCGCTCGGGCTACGGCGCTGGCGATCGGCGCTCATCCTGTCCGTTGTGGCGCTTCTATTTGCCGCCGATCTCTCGCTGGGGCGAACGATCACCGTGATCGGGGATACCGCGACGACACAGATGTTCGTGGATCGCGTGCGACCGGGTTGTTACCTGTGGGTGGCGAGTATCGTGGTGGTGGCGCTCGGGGCGGTGGTCGGCTGGGTTCTGACGAGGAGGGCGTCATTGGGGGCTGAGGTGGCAGGGAGTGAGCTGCGCTTGCCGCAGTCTACCGAGTCGGCATAGCGACCATTATTCATCGGGTGCGATCGATCCCATGAGACGAATCGGCCCCGTGTGATCAACCAGGTGCGCCCGAACGTTGCTGTCGTTCTTACGACGCCCTTCCCCAATGAACAGGTTCCTGAACGGTGTTCCGGTTGTCGCCTACGCCGAACGTCGGCTGCGAATCGGTCCCTGAGGATCGAGGATATTGCGGCGTTGCTTCAGTTGACGAGGCGGAGCTGCCGCGCGTGTCGCCGTACCGACCCAGTACCGTGATTTCCGCTCGCCGGTTTCTGTCGCCTGCTCGGCGGCGGCGAGGCGAGCCATCTGGCGCTCCACCAGTGCTTGTGCCTCGGCGGGGGTCTCCGCCTCGACCAAAAGATCGACTGCGATCCTCCAGCTGGACATCGTTGTGTGCTCCTTACTACTACACTCGACCAGTGCAAGAAAGTGTGTCCGACACACCAACTTGCAATACGTATTGTACCCCGGAATCGCGAACTGTGCATCGGTGTGTTGCATGACTAAAGGGCTATCTTTTGTTAGTGACGCACAAAGAGGTACGTTTGATACGGACGCGCCGAAGAACAACACGTCGGGTTTCTTGGCTTGCCCACAGTGATTTGCCCTGTGCTACCAACGATAATCGATCTTGCTCATCGGTTGATTACATCCCCACGCTCCGGTATTTCGGGTATCGCAATTCGTGAGTTGTAGATTATTGGTCCTGCCAGATGGCACGCGATAAGGCTGCTTGAGTCGACATATTGGACAATTAGCCGCTCGTGAAACGCTCCGTTGTTGTTGCCTACGCACAAAAACGGGTCGCCCTCGAAGCCTCACCGCGCGATCCGCAACGGCTGGCTCCGAGGGTGACCCTTCACCCTGATGCGGATCTTACGCCTGCGCGGCGAGCAACGCCGCGCGATCGAGCGGCAGCCGCACCGGCAGCCCGGTGCGCGACGAGTGATAGATCGCCAGGATAATCTCCAGCGCCTTGCGCGCTTCCGCGCCGGTCACCGCCGGCTCGCGATCGTCCCGCACCGCGCGGACGAAGTCCTGGATCTGCAAGCGGTGGAACTCCGGGAAGCCCGGCACCCGCTCCCGCCCTTCCGCGAAGACGTCGCGATGCTCCTCCTGGCCCTGGATCGTCCAGAGGTCGATGACCCCGGCGTTCCCTTCGGGCTGCTCCCAGACGCTGACCATCGCGTTGCTCGTGCCATGCACCGCGACCTTAAAGCCGAGATCGGGCTTGACAGTGGTAGCGGCCTCGATGATCCCCAGCGCGCCGTTCGCGAAGACGACCGTCGCGACGACCGTGTCCTCCACGTCGATATAGTCGCCGTGCAGCAGCGTGGCGTAGCGCCCGAAGATCTCGGTGATCGGCCCCATGTACCACTGGAAGAGGTCGATCGCGTGGACCGCCTGATTCATCAGCGCGCCGCCACCCTCGGTCGCCCACTTGCCGCGCCAAGCATCCTTCGCGAAATACTCGCGTGGGCGCCAGATCCGCACCTGACACTCGGCCAACGTCAGCCGCCCGAGTTCCCCCGCCTCGATCGCCTCGTGGATCCGCTGTGCGGCGGGCCAGAAGCGGCGCTGGAAGATCCCGCCGAATTTGATCCCCGCCCGTTCCGCCGCCTCGACCATCCGGTCGGACTCACCGAGATCGATCGTCAGCGGCTTCTCGCAGAGGACGTGGACGCCCGCTTCGGCGGCGGCGACGACGATCCCGGCATGGCTCGGATGCGGCGTACAGATCAGCACCATATCGACGGTACCGCTGTGGAGCAGTTCCTTGATGTCGGTGAAGACGTGCGGCACGGCGTATTGCTCGGCCAGCGCCCGCGCGCGGGCCTCGTCGATATCGCAGCAGGCCGCGAACGTCGCCTCCGGCAAGTCGGCCAGTGCCGCCGCATGGGTCTTGGCGATCCCGCCGCAACCGATGATCCCGGCGCGAACCTTGTCCATAATGCTCCCTTTCTCTCGCCCTCATTCCCCTCGTTTCGCGATCCCGCGCGCACTGTATGACCGTGCCTGATGCCTGTCAAACACCAGGTCAGGCACCTCGTCTTTGACAGGGTGGTGGCGACTGCATAGCATACGCTGGCTGCTTGATCGAGACAGGCCGCGTCACCTACAGATGAGCCGTTGGCCTCCGCGTCATTCCTGGCTGAATATGCCGGAAGGGAAGATCGATGAAACTGGGTATCTCGTCACTGGTGGGGATCGAGCCAACACCATTCCCCGAGTTGCTGCGCGCGATGGCCGGATACGGCTTCGACACGGTCGAGGTCAACGTCGGTCCGGGCTACCGCCCGATCGCCGGGGCGGATTTCCCCGGCCATCTCGACCTGCGAGCGATCGTGCGCGATGGCAGCAACGAGATCAAAGAATTGGCCGCGCAGCACGGGATCGCGATCTCGGCCCTCGCGCCGATGGTCAACCTGCTGACCGCCGACCTGCACCTGCGCGCGGCGCGGATCGCGGAGTTTCGTTTGACCCTCGACGCCTGCGCCGCGCTGGGGGTCGATACCCTCGTCACCTTCACCGGCTCGGCCTATGGGATGCACTTCTGGGGCCTGCCCGGTGTCGGCGACGGGCATCCGACCAACCACGTCGGGGACAACCTCGCGATCTTCCGCGAGGTCTATACCCCGCTGGCCGAGTACGCCGGTGAGCGCGGCGTGCGGATCGCGTTCGAGACGGCGGGGCGCGGCGGCGGCGAAGGGAATTTGGCGCACGCGCCCACGCTCTGGGATCTGATGTTCGACGCGGTCCCCTCGCCCGCGCTCGGCCTCAGCTTCGATCCCTCGCACCTCGTCTGGTTGCATATCCCCGACATCGCCGGGGTGATCAGGAAGTACGGCTCGCGAATTTATCACTTCGATGGGAAAGATGCCGAGATCCTGCCGGAGCGGCTGGCCCAGCAGGGGATTTTCGGTCATGGCTGGTGGCGCTATCGCCTGCCGGGGTGCGGCGCGGTCGATTGGATGGCGGTCACCTCGGCGCTCGAAGATATCGGCTACAGCGGGGCGATCGACATCGAAAACGAGGACCCGTTACGCCCCGGCCTCGCCGCCGCCGCCTGGTCCGCCGACTATCTGCGGCGTCACAGCCCGCCGCCGTTAACGGCGACGCGATGATCCCTGGTGTAGGGTGTTGTACTGTTGCAGCCAGCGCGGCGATTTGGTTAGCTTCACCCTATAGCGGCCCTATGACGGGGTGTCAATCTGTCGCTGATGTGGTGCTGGCGTGATGTTGTGGCGTGATCGGGAGTGGTGGTGAGCGAACAACGCGGGTTTCCCGAACCAACGCTGACGGCGGAACAACGGCGGCTGATCGCCGATACCCTGGCGGAGCGCGGGGCGCTCGGCGCGTGCCCGGCCTGTCACGAAAACTCCTGGGTAATCGGTCATGGGCACTCGCTGCTGACGATGGGCATCGACGAAGGGGAGGGCGTCGGCCTTCCTGCGGTGAGCCGCATCTGCGCTAACTGTGGGTATCTCTCGCTCCATGCGACGGCGATCCTCGGCCTCTAGCAATGTCACCCCGCGTTGTTACGGCGGGCTTTGGGCATCGGCGGGATGCCGGGGCGATGATAGGATCATCGCCCCGGCGTGCTTTTTGCGCGCCCTCCTCGTTCCGGCTCAGAGGCCGAGGGCGTGGCGCATCATGCCGCCATCGATGAAGTAGGTCGCTCCGGTGACGTAGGCGGCCTCATCGGAAGCGAGATAGACCGCCAGCCCCGCGATCTCCTCCGGTTGGCCGACACGCCCGAGCGGGATACCGGCGTTCAACGCCGCCATCTTCGCGGGATCGGCCAGCGTTTCTTCGTTGATCGGCGTGGCGATCGCGCCCGGCCCGATATTGTTGATGGTGATCCCGTGTGGCGCGAGCTCGTCGCAGAGGGTGCGCGTCAGCATCC
>DATCMP010000152.1:0-8581 GCA_036563365.1 Thermomicrobiales bacterium | reverse complement strand
GCGGCACCCTCAAGGAGCGGATGGCTAAGGGGCCGGTGCCGCGCGATGAAGCCCTCAACTATCTCGCTCAGACCGCCGAGGCGTTGGATTATGCCCACGAACAAGGTCTGGTCCACCGCGATGTCAAACCAGCGAACTTGTTGCTCGATGGCCGCGGGCGACTCTACCTCGCGGACTTCGGGATCGCCAAGGCGCTGGAAGGGGCGGAAGGGCTGACCCGCACCGGCGTCGGCGTCGGCACGCCCGAATATATGGCCCCCGAGCAGGCCCAGGGTCGCGCCGACCAGCGCTCCGATCTCTACGCCCTCGGTGTGGTCCTCTACCAGTTGCTGACCGGGCGTGTCCCCTACAGCGGCAATAGCACGGTGGAAGTGCTGATGAAGCATCTCCAGGATCCGCTGCCGTTGCTGCCGCTCCGCTCGATCGCGCCATCGTTGCCGCCGCGCGTCGAGCAAGTCGTCGCCAAGGCGCTCGCGAAGAACCCGAACGATCGGTATGCCACCGGTCGCGCGCTGGTGGAGGATCTGCGCGAAGCATTCTCTGGCGCGCCCAGCGCCGACATCGGCGGGGCGGCCACGATGATCGGCACACTGCCGACCTACCCGAGCGGGCAGACACCATTGCCACCGTCAGGGCAGACACCACCGCCACCATCGTGGCAAACCGCACCGGGTGCCACACCGCCGCCGCAGAATACCAATCAGGCGGCGACGGTCTACGGTGGCGGTATACCACCCTGGCAGAACAACGCGGGCGGCACACCGCCGCCGCAAGGCGATACCGGCCAGCGGCCAACGATGGCGGGGGGGACGCCGCCGCCATTCAATCAGAGCCAGGGGGCTCCTGGCTCGTTCGGCAGTCAGGGTCAGGGAACCGCTGGATCGTTCAGCGGTCCCGCGATGGGCGGTGCGGGCAATCTGCCACCGATCGGGCCACCCCAGTACGGCAGCCCGTCACCTGGGGGGGCACCCCAGGCGAAGCGCTCGAATCGTGGCCTCCTCTTCGGCGGGCTTGGCGCGCTGGCCGTCCTGCTCCTCCTCTGTGTCGGTGGTATCGCCGTCCTGGCGACGCGCGGCGGGGATAGCACGCCAACGGCGCAGGCGGGGGTAAGTTCGACCGCCTCGGCGATCGCGGCCGTCAATGTCGGTGCGACGCAGACGGCCAATGCGCCGACCGCGACGAAGCCCGCCGCATCCGTTGCACCGTCGGCCGCGCCCAGTGCCGCGCCCACGGTGGCGGCATCTGCGGCCCCTTCGACCAGCCCGAGCACAGCCCCCTCGGTCGCGCCGAGTGCGGCACCATCTACCGCACCGAGTGCCGCGCCATCGGCATCTGGAATCCCGCTCTTCCCGAGCACCGCGCCATCGGCAGCGCCGTCAGCCGCGCCATCGGCACGCCCGAGTGCCGCGCCTTCCACCAGCCCGACCCCACGACCGAGCGCGGCTCCCTCGGCGGCTCCCTCGGCGGCCCCCTCGGCAGCACCGACACCACGACCGAGCACCGCACCGAGCGCCGCCCCGGCGAACCGACTACCAACCGGTGCCGCGCCCACGGGTTGGAAGACCTATCGTGGCAACGCCAAGGTGCCCTTCGCTATGTACTACCCGCCGGACTGGACCGTTGACGAGACCCGCGCGAGCGAAGGCCGGATCTACTTCTACGGGCCAGGTGTGGACAAGCCGTACGAGGATGGGCTCTGGGTGTTGATCGCGACGACCGGCGAGCGGGCACCGAATGGTAACATCGACGTGCTCCGCGACCAGTATTTCGCGAATGACATCAAGGGTTCGCACCCCGAGGCGGGGATCAATATCACCCGCAACAACCAATTCTCGGGGATCACCTTCGCCTCGCTCGGGACCAACTTCAACAGCGGTGGCGATCTGTGCTACGCCTATATCGGCCTGGGGTTAAATCAGGGCGTGCCCTGGCGGTTCCGCCTGAATTCGCTCGACGCGGACTACGACGCCAACCTCGAAGACTTCTTCGATGGGATGATCGGCTCGATGAATATCTACGCCAATCCCTGAGCCAACGGCGTCCATTGCATCAAGGGGCGGTCCCAGCACCATCACGGGTCGCTGGGACCGCCCCTTTGTTCCTCCCAGGGGTTAACAAGGCGCAACAGCGTGGCGCGTTATTGGGATCGCTCGCGCAACGTATACTGTGTAGGACGATCGTGTGCGAGGGAAATTCGAGCGAGTCGGAGAGGAGAAGCGCGGATGTCGGCACCGGAGAGCAGGATTCTCGGGGCCTACCGGCTCGAGGAGCGGATCGGCAAAGGCGGGATGGGCGAAGTCTACCGCGCCCAGCATCTCCGCCTCGGCCGTGAGGCGGCGGTCAAGATCCTCCCGGCCAACCTGGTGACCGAGGCCGACTTCCTCAAGCGCTTCGAGCGTGAAGCGTCGAGCGCCGCTTCCCTCACCCATCCGAATATCCTGCAAGTCTACGATTACGGCGAGCAGGATGGGGTGCCCTACCTCGTCATGCCCTATATCAAGAATGGGACGCTCAAAGACCGACTAGAGGGTGGCACCGTCTCGCCGCCGCAGATGGCGCGCTATCTCACCGATGTCGCCGACGCCCTCGATTACGCCCACCGTAAGGGGATCGTCCATCGGGACGTGAAACCGGCCAATATCCTGATCGATGAGCACGATCGCGCCTATCTCGGCGATTTCGGGATCGCGAAAGCGCTGGAAGGGGCCGATAATCTCACCCAGACCGGGCTCGGGGTCGGCACGCCGGAGTACATGGCACCCGAACAGGCGCAGGGACGTGCCGAGCCGCGCTCCGATCTCTACGCCCTCGGGATCATGGTCTATCAGATGTTAACCGGTCGCGTCCCTTACACCGGCAACAGCACCGTTGAGGTGCTGATGAAACATTTGCAAGAGCCGGTGCCGATCGCGGCCCTACAGGGGGCAGCAGCGCAGCAGTTCGGCCCGATTTTGCAGCGCGCGCTCAGCAAAGACCCGCATGGCCGGTACAGTTCCGGCCGCGAGCTGATGACGGCGGTCAACGAAGCGATGGCCCATACCGGCTTCGCCGAGGCCGGGCCGGCTGCCGCGACGGTGGTCGGCCATTCGCCGCTACCGGGGGTACACCAGGGTACGCCGCGACCCACGACCCCGACACCACCCCCGTACGGCGGCACGCCGCAGCCGGGCTACCCCGCCACCCCACCGACAGGGGGGCAGACGGTGCCTGCCGATGGCTACATGGCAGGGGGGAATGCCAATGCCGGTAACCTCAACCCACCATCGCCCCCCGGCACCGCCGCCACCGGCCTGCTGGCGAATATGGACCCCAATACCCGTCGTGCCATCCTGATCGTCGCCATCGTGATCGGCGCGGTCATGCTGATCTGCTGTTGTTTGCTCCTCTACGGTTCGGCACTCGGGAACTGATCAACCAGCCGGTAGCGGCGGCCCTATCCCGGAGCGACGTACCGTATACTAAGGCGTCGCGGGGCGGCGGCGAACCGGTAGTCGTGCGGAGTAACGACGATGAGTCGCGAGTCAGTTCAGGCGCTCTTGGCGCGCGCCGAGCGTGAGCCGACGTTCCGGGCGATCGTGGAAACCAATGGCTATGTCGCGCTGGCGGGCTATGACCTCACGGCGGAAGAATCGGACGCCGCACAACGTTGGGATCTACCCGCCTTGCGCCGGCTGGCCGGACAGACCGAGAAGCCATCAACCGACGCGGGCGCATAATTGAGAGCGAGGTGCGGCATGGCGCGGATCACCTTCTTAGGAACCGGCGATCCGCTCAACGAGGAACGCGCCCAAACGAGCCTGGCACTACCGATCGGCGGCGACGATATCTTGCTGCTCGACACCGGTAGCGGCACGATCGTCTTGCGGCAACTCCAGCTGGCAGGTATAGAACCGCCCCAGATCCGCCACATCGTCGTCAGCCATCGCCATTTCGATCACGCGGGCGGTCTTGCGCCGCTGTTGGTAGCGCTGGTGCCGATCGCCGCAACGGCAGTCACCGTCCACGCCGCCCCGGAAACCCTCCGTAGTCTGCGCGATCTCCTGGCGCTGACGATCCCCGGCGTCGAGGATTGGCTCGGGCCGCGCCTCCGCTGGCATGAGTTGAGACCGGAAAAAGCGGTCGCCCTTGGCGACGCCACGCTGACCCCGTTCACGGTCGAGCATGGGCTCGAATGTATCGGGATGAAGATCGTCCGCGCTGGTCGTAGCGTCGTCTTCACTGCCGACACCGCGCCCTGCCCCAATGTCGTCCGCTGGGCGACCGATGCCGATCTCCTCATCCACGAAGCCTATGGCCTACACGACGAAGCGGAGAGCGCTCATACCTTCGGACACTCGACCGCCACCGATGCGGGGAAAGCGGCACACGCCGCCGCCGCCAACCGTCTCCTCCTGACCCATCTCCGGTCCAGCCGGTACGCGAATCCGCACGCGTTGGCAACCGAGGCGGCACGGGAGTATGGTCGCCCGGTGGAGGTGGCGAACGATCTGGATACGGTCGAATACTGAGAGCAACGAGCGCACGCTTTTCCCCGGCCCCACTACGAGCGGATCATCCTGTGTGTAACCGCAGGGAGAAGCGATGCTCAACGCACGTAGCCGCCCGAACCGGGCGCATCCACGCTGAAATACCCGTCGATCGCCTGCCATAGCGCGAAGGCGAACCAGGCGCGACTTGCCGGTGCGGCCCACCCCTCGAAGGGAGCGGCGGTGTCAGTGGTTCCCCGCACCGCCCCGGTATAATGCACGTAGGTGACGAAATCTTGCCGATGACCCGATTCCGCCGGGACTTCGGGGTACACACCAGCGCCAGGCGGCTGATCCTGCCAGTAGCCCTTCTCGACCATCGCCCGCGTGATGAAACTGATCACCTGGATATTCAGCACAGGGCTCGTCGTGCCGTATGCCCCATCGGCATACCCTTTCACGACCCCATACTCGGCGAGGGTGGCGGCCGCGTGCCACAGTTCGTCGTCCACGCCGTCGCGATCGCTGAACGGATTGGCCGGGTTTTCAGCGCCCTAGCCCATCGTACGAACGATGAGCGCGGCCATCTGCGCTCGCAATGTCGAGTCGGTCGGGCAAAATGCCTTGGTAGCCGAGTCGCAACCCTTGATGATCCCGCGCGCTGCGAGTTGCGCGATCGCCTCGGTCGCCCTGGTCACGTCCGGGGTCGCATCAACGAAGGTTTGGCGCGGCGCAAACGTGGCGACCACGCGGCGGTCGGCATCGAGCGTGCTCGTTAGTGGGTCCGCCCAACCCACTGGTTGACCATCGACGGTCCAGCCAACGAACAGGCTGCTGTCGGTGGGTTGCGGCGTTAGCACGACACTGCCGCTCACGTTCGCGCGTTGTACCGTACCTGTACCCATCCCGGTGGTACTCACATCGAGAACGCCGCCGCTCGCCGCCCCATCCGGCACGAAGACCGCGGTGTAGCGTACCCCCGCTTCGCCCATCGCGAAGGTGCGTTGCGCGTTCGTATTCCCATCGGACCAGCGCGAGAAACGGTAGCTCGCGCCAGCGAGGGTCTGCGGCGTGGGCGCGGTGATCGTGCGCGTGCCACCCACGTCGATTAGCTGGGTGACCGTGGCGGTGGGGAGCCTGCTACCGGTGTTGTGAACAAGAACGCGAGGGACAGTTCCAGAAGTAGTGAGCAAAGATGATCGGTCCTTCGAGGAAAACAGAAGCGGGCGGGTCGTTAATGACTCGCCCGCTTCAACGATACCATTCAGGTTTCCCTGCGCTTACACATCGCCTCCGCATTTGATCCCGGTTCTCGCGACCCCAAAATCATTATAGAAAAGAATATGAAGAGGTATCATATGGCCGAGCGGCACCGACCCGACGACCTCGCCCAACTCCGCGCCCGGCTCGACGCTCAGGAGGCTGAGATCGTCCGGCTGAAACACCGTCGTCGCTTCCCGCGCCGCCTACCGCCCGTCCTTCTCGCCGCCCTGCTGGTCGCCCTGGTGCCGCTCGCCACCTTGGCCGCCAACCCCTTCAACGACCTGAACTTCGGCTCGGTCCACAACGCGAACATCGACGCCATCTACAACGCGGGGATCACCACCGGCTGCGACCCCGACGTGGCCTACTGCCCGAGTGGAACCGTGACCCGCGAGGAGATGGCAAGCTTCCTCGCTCGCACCGCGGGGCTCGGCACCAACCCGCCGGTCGCCAACGCGAAGACGGCGCAGACGGCGGGCGACGCGGCCTTGCTGGGCGGGCAGCCGCCCGCCGCTTACGCGCGACTGGATGGGGACGCCCGGTTCGCGTCGCTCGCCGTCGATAGCACTATCCGTAGCCCGCGTTTCAAGATCGTGCAGCTCTTCGCCAGTACGCCCGGCCCGCTGCCGAAGAGCAGCACGGTGTTCGCCACCGGGGGTGGTCCGCTCCTCGTCTTCGCGAGCGGCTCGGGCTTCCGCGCCCCTGCTAACGGCGCGGGGACGCTGGGGATGAGCGTGCTTCTGGATGGGCAGTCCGTCGGTGTCGTGCGGGTGTTCGCGAACGAGGTCAGCAGCCATCGCGCGCTGGTGGGCGGGGCGCTGCTGGTGCCGAATGTCGCGGAGGGCAGCCACACCCTCACCCTCACCCCCCTCGTCGACACGGCGACCGACAGCTCCGACTACTTCAGCGTCACCGTGCTCGAGCTCCCCTTCGACTGCGCCGCTGGGACCACCTGCAGCTGAGCGCCGCGGCGCGCGGGGCATCAATCTGCGTTCGCGATGGAGATCCTCGGCCACACCAGATCGCGGTGGCGATGAACACTTGCGACCACGCGATCCCCGAGGCGACGCGCGAGGCCCTGGGGAAGGCTCGACACCCTCCTCACCGCACCCCAACGAGGCAGAAGCGGAGTTGGGCTATCATGCCAGCTACCATCCGGCACGAGAAAAGCGGGCCATCGCCGACCCGCCTACCCGGAATTTGTTGCTACGGTTGGAAAGCTACGACAGAAGAACGTCCACTAGGCGTCGCCTTTGCGCTTGATCTGGATTCTCGCAACTTCTTTTACGTCTCAAATCACGAATGTCCACGCTCATCTATCGCCGTGTTTCTGCATAGCGCTGGCGCGGAAATTTCGCGTACAGCTACTATGTCAAATCCATGAACGTCCCATTATGTCCCGTTCCATGTTTCAACTTGGCTACATCCCTGGCTACATTTTCTGCATAGTTGCCCACGAAGCCTGCCTCCGCACGCCACGACCGTCGACCGCATCGAGTACAGCCTCGTTCAGCATGTGAGCACGACTAAGGTCTGTGCTGGTCCGCGTCATATTCACGTCATATTCAATCCTTCGACATGCCATACACGCAGGCATATGCTGATGGAAGACGGTACACCGACACGGATTGGAGGAGCGATGGACAAGCTGCTGTTCACGGTGGAAGAGGCGGAAGAGATGACGGCGATCTGTCGCTCGAAGCTGTACGAGTTCATGGCCTCGGGCACGCTGCGCTCGGTCAAGATCGGCCGCTCGCGGCGCATCGCCCGCGTGGACCTGGAGGCATTCATCGATCGGCTGCGTGCCGAGCAAACACCGTTGGCGCTCAGCGCCGCATAGGTACGGTAGACACGCCGAAGCGCCCCTGTTTTGCGGCAGGTCGGGCGCAGCGGCGATTGAATAACGGGCTGGGAGAAGTCTACTACACTCCCAGCCCCCATACAAAGGAGGGCTGGTGCCCATGTCGATCCACACAAACCGGCAGCCGTACCCCGACACATCCCGCCCCTGCCACCTCGACCTCGCGACCCTCGACCTCACCCACGAAGACCTGCTCATCAGGCGGCGCCTGATCGCCGTCGCCCGCCCCGCCCCGCGCGATGTGGAACGGTTGGCGGGGATCGCCGCGCGCCTGGAACGAGAGGCAGGGCGTTAATGGCGAATATTTATCCTACGGCGACTCAGCATCTCGGCTGCACCCGCTTCGCTTTCCCGTTCAACGGGGCGATGGTCGAGGAGATCAAGGTCGTCCCGGTGGCCTATCGCGACTACGATCCCGCGACCCGGATCTGGACCGTGAAGGCACCCTATGATGATCGCGTGCTCGATCGCTTCCTCCGCCGTTTCCCGGGCGCGGACGTCATCGACGACAGGGGGGCGCGCTCGAGCGCGCCCCCACCCCCACCGAAGCCCCAGCCGAGCAGTCCGCACGCGACACTTTATGTGCTGCCCTCGGCACCACGCGAAGTGATCGAGGCATCCTATAAAGCATTGGTGAAGATGTTCCACCCCGACCGTCTCCCCGAGCCCGAGCGGGCGCGGGGCAATGAAACGCTGGCGCGGATCAATGTCGCCTACGCGCAGCTCACAGGAGGCCGCTGATGACCGCGACACCGATCCTGCTCGACCACCACCGCGCCCAGCTCGACGCCTCGGCCATCGCCCAAACCGAGCTCACCCAGCGCGGCTACTTCTCGGCCCAGCGGATCATCGACGTCAAACGCTACGGTTTCGGCGAGGTGCAGTGCAACGTCCCCGCCCTCGTCATCCCGATCTACGGCCCCGATGGCCAGATCGTGCTCTACCAGAGCCGCCCCGACACCCCGCGCCTCAACCCCAAGACCGGCAAGCC
>DATCMP010000655.1:0-9232 GCA_036563365.1 Thermomicrobiales bacterium | reverse complement strand
GAACGCTGTGATCGTTCCAACATCATGAGGTGGTAACACAAGCCTTGAGGGATATGTAGTATGAAGATCGGCCTGATCGCGGATATTCATGGCAACCTCCTCGCCCTCGATGCGGTCCTCGCCGCCCTCGCCCCTGAACGGCTCGACCGCCTGATTTGCCTCGGCGATGTCGCCGCCCTCGGCCCGCGCCCGGTCGAGACGCTGACCCGCCTGCGCGACCTCGCCTGCCCGGTCATCCTCGGCAATACCGACGCCTGGCTCCTCGCCACGCCGCCGGACGACCCGAACGCAGGGTCCAGCCCCCCGGTCGCCGCGCTGACCCGCTGGTGCCGCGACCGCCTGAGCGTCGCCGATCTGGAATACCTCGGCACATTCCCGCCCACGCTGACCATGCCGCTCGACGGCGGGCACACGCTCCTCTGCTGCCACGGCTCCCCGCGCTCTTACGACGACGTGATCGCCGCGACCACGCCCGACGACGCGCTGGATGCCTGCCTCGACGGCCACAGGCCCACGATCCTCGTCGGCGGACATACCCACATCCAACTCGTCCGCCGCCACGGCCAGATGCCGATCATCAACGTCGGCAGCGTCGGCCTGCCCGGCGTCGGCCCTGGCACGTCCGATCTTCCGGTTAACCGCGGGGTCACCTGGGCGGAATACGGGATCCTCGACGTGACCGGCGATCGGCTCGGCATCGACCTGCGCCGCCTGCCGCTCGATCTGCCGCGAATGCTGGCCGACGCCCGCGCCAGCGGGATGCCGGAATACGACTGGTGGCGTGGGTTGTGGGGAGGATAGCGCGGCGAATTGGGTAGGGGTCGGGTCGACCCGCCCGGTTGGTAACAGCAACGCGCCTCGCTGCTAACGAGAGGCTACAGGAGAAACGAGTGCCGTTGACACCGGGCGGGTCGGTGCCCCGCCCCTACCACGCATCGCTAAGCCCGCAGCGCACCTGACGCCCCCACCCTCCCTCTTCAGGGGAGGGTCGCCGCCGCAGCGGCGGGGAGGGGTCAAATCCTCGACAGTCCCCCCGGCTCAGCCCTCGCTCAAACTCGGCGGTGCCTGCCGATTACCAAACCCCGCCACGACCGTGCGGATCACATCGCGCGCCCACGCCGTGTGCGGCGCAGCGGGCGCGGCGGCGAGGCGCAGGAAATCCGGCGTGAAGAAGATATTCGTGGCGTGACCGAGGACACGCGCCGCGACGGCGGGATCGAGCGGGGCGAATTCGCTGTCGCGCACCCCATCGGCGATGATCCGCTCGAAGGCCGCGAGGACCGCCGCCGTGTGCCGCGCCATCGCGGCGGGGCGCTCGGCCAGGATCCGGTGATAGAGCTCAGCGAGCTCGGCGTCATCGTCGCGCTTCGCCAGCTTCCGCGCCAGCAGCGCCAGCAACAGGCCCTCGATCCGCGCCCCCGCCGTCCCCTCGCGCGCAGCCAGCTCCGCCAGCAGCAGATCCTCATCGACCAGCCACGCTTCCACCACGGCGTCCAGAATCTCGGCCTTGGTGCGGAAAAAGCGGTAGACGTTGCTGTGGGACATCCCGAGATCGCGGGCGATGTCCACCACCGTCGTCTTCCCCGCGCCGAAACGGCGCAGATTCGCCTGCGCCGCCGTGAGGATCCGCAGGCGCGTCGCCGCCTCCTCGGCGGTCGGAGGCATGGGCGTGTGAGCAGAGGTTGTGGACAATTTCTCCATAGACAGAGTATACCACGAGGCGACAGCTAACAGATTTCATCTGACAAATCTTGTATTTTGTCACTAGTAGCCCTATACTGGCGATGGGCGGGGCAACGGCGATCATGGCCCGTCTGTTGAGAGCGCAAGACGAGGGGGAGTGCAGACCCTTCGCCGATTGCGGCGACGCTGGCAACAGCAGCAGGCAAAGGAATGATGATGCGCGTCGGATTACAGGTCTCGAACTTCACCTGGCCCGGTGGCCCCGCCGCGATCGGCGCGACCTTCGGGCGGATCGCCGAGGAGGCCGACGGGGCGGGGCTCGCCAGCCTCTGGGTGATGGATCACTTCTTCCAGATCAGCATGATCGGCCCGCCCGAGATGGAGATGCTCGAAGGGTATAGCGCGCTGGCCTTCGCGGCGGGGCGTACCAGGCAAATTAAGCTGGGGACGCTCGTCACCGGCGTCACCTATCGCCACCCCGGCGTGCTGCTCAAGACGGTCACGACCCTCGATGTCCTCTCCGGCGGTCGCGCCTACCTCGGGATCGGCGCGGCCTGGAACGAGGAGGAGCATCGCGGCCTCGGCATCCCCTACCCGGCGACCGCCGAGCGGTTCGAGCGCCTGGAAGAGACGTTGCGGCTCGCGCATCAGATGTGGGCGGGCGACGAGCAGCCGTTCAACGGGAAGCATTACCAGCTCGCCCGGCCGCTCAACTCCCCGCAGGCGCTCCAGCGCCCGCATCCCCCGATCATGGTCGGCGGCGGCGGCGAACGGAAGACGTTGCGGCTGGTGGCGCAATACGCCGACGCCTGCAACCTCTTCGGCAACATGCCCGCCGCCGAACTGGCCCGCAAGCTCGACATCCTGCGCGAGCACTGCGCGGCGGTCGGTCGCCCGTACGAGGCGATCGAAAAGACCGCACTGATCGCGCTGAAGCTGACGCGCGACGGTGCCAACGGCACGACGACGCCCTCGTCGGCGATCGAGCAATTGGGCGCGCTCGGTGAGCTCGGCTTCGACCATGTGATCCTCGGCCTGGGGGATCAGGTCACCGCCCCGGGGATCTTCGACCTCCTCGCCACCGACGTGATCCCGCAGGCGACGGCGCTCTCCGTCGCCGGGCGCTGAGCATTCGGGGCCGGTGGCCGCCCACCATCCGCCGGGCGGCCACCGGCCCTCTTGCATCCTCCCATCGCCTCTGCTATATTTGTCTCCGCTTCGGGACGCACGCGCTTGTAGCTCAGAGGATAGAGCGTTTGGTTGCGGACCAAAAGGTCGCTGGTTCGAGTCCAGCCAGGCGCACCACCGAATCACCGAGGTATGGCAACGAGAATGGCGGGGAGCATGCTCCCCGCCATTGCCATTCCCAGGCGGAATGGTGCAATTCGGGTGCAGTTGCCGAGAAATCAGTTATCAAGGTGCCGACATCCAACCTGCAAGCCCCCTCGCGGAGCCAGGCCGAGCTAGGCTAATAAGGCGTCGAGCTTATCGGCGGCGTCTCGCCCCATGCTCGGCACGTAGGCGCTGTAGATGTCCAGGGTCATGGCGATCGTTGCATGGCCGAGCCGCTCCTGCACGACCTTCGGATGGATCCCCTGCGACAATAGCAAGGTGGCGTGGGTGTGTCGCAGCGCATGGAAGGGCACGTCGGGCAGATCCCCTTGTGTCAGCAAAGTCTTGAACGCGCGAAGGACGTTGCGCTGGCTGAGCGGCTTCCCCGCATGGGTGCAGAAGAGCAGATCGTCGTGATGCCAAGCAGGACCGGCAAGCAATCGTGCTTCGGTCTGCTGACGGCGATGTTCTTTCAGGGTCACCACGCTCGAGGCGGGAAGATCGATGGTACGTCGCCCCTTCGCGGTCTTCGGCTCGCTGAAGACCCCGTCCTGGCCGATCTGGCGCTGGACTCTGAGCGACCCGATCGCGAGATCCACATCGCCCCAGCGCAGCCCGAGCACCTCGCCGATTCGCATGCCGGTCGTCAAGGCGATCGTGATCAGCGCCTCCCAGCGTCCGCCACGAGCGATAGTTAGGAGAACTTGGGCCTGTTGGGCTGTAAGGGCCACAACCTCCTCGCGCTTGATACGTGGGGCCTCTACCAGAGTTGCCACATTGCGCGGGGTAAGATTCCAGTCCACGGCCTGCTTGAGCGATCGGCGTAACGCTGCGTGGACGTTGCGCACCGTCTTGGGAGCCAGCCCGCGATCAAGGAGTACGCTATACAAGCGCTGAACGTCGGCTGGCTGGAGTTGCACCAGCTTTCTTGCGCCGAGCGTCGGTAAGATATAGAGCCGGGTGAGGTCGCGATAACTCTTCAGGGTACGCGGCCGGACACTGTGGCGCACCACGGTTTCGAGCCAGCGTTCGATATGATCATTGAGTGTGATCTTCTCGGCCGGTGGGAGGATACCGCGCTCGGCCTCGCCGAGTAATTGCCTGAGCTTGGTCTGCGCCTCGCGACGTGTCTTCGCTGACACACCATGACGTTTACCGTTGAGCAACGCTTGCGCGCGCCATGTGCCATCGGCGCGCTGATAGATCGAGCCTTCACCGTTGCCGCGCCTGCCTGCCATATTCGCGCCCCGCCTTACACTATAGGACGTCTTATCTCTATAACCCGACCAATCCGACCAACCCGACCAAGAGGGGTGTTTTCCTTAGCTATCGCGCCAAATCTCTCTGGTCGGGTTTTAGGCGGCGGTGCCGGTTTGACGTGAAAACCCGACCACAAAACCCGACCAATAGTGAGGGCTAACCGCCTCAGCGGCTCCGTTTGCGGCGGGGCGGGCGGGTGTCTTCAGGCCGATGTTGTTGCGCCGACACCCCCAGGTGCGCGAGGAGCACTGTCCGAAAGCCGCGCGGGAGTGTTGTGAACGCCTCCCGCGTGAGCGGCAGCGGGCTGCCGTCCGCGTGTACGCGATCCCATGAAACCAGGACCTGCTCCAAGAGATCATCGACCATTGCCCGAGTTCGGTCCTGCTCGGCGACCGCCCGGAATGCCGTGATCTCCGAGGCAAAGGAGCGATATCGGACGGTGACCGTTTGCCCTGCGAACGCGATCGTGGCCTCCAGTGACACGTTGCGCAACTGGTCGGTCAGGCTCTCCATCATGCTACGCTCTGCCTCTCCTTCTTCACTGCATATCTCACCGTTGCCGCACGTCGCCGCCCTCGTCCAGCCTGAGCCAGCCGTGCCGGAGGGCGTGCATCACCGCCTGGGTGCGGTCGTTGACCGCTAGCTTGCGCATGACCGACGTCATGTGGTTCTTGACCGTCTGATCGCTGATCCCGAGCGCCCGGGCGATCTCCTTGTTGGCCTGCCCGCTCGCCGCCGCCTCCAGGACTCCCAATTCGCGCGGGGTGAGCGGCGAGAAGACCTCCGGGTCGGCGTCTGGCACGGCGCTAAGGTCGCGGAACTGGTCGAGCAGCCGCATGGCGACCCCCGGGTACTCGGTCACCCGGTCGTTGATCGGGTACTCGCCCCGGGCGACGCGCCGGATCGTCGCCAGCATGGCATCGCCGGGGGTGTCCTTCGTGATGAAGGCGGCGGCCCCCGCGCGCAGCGCGCCCAGGATCGTCTCATCCTCCATGTGCAGGGTCACGATGATCACCTGCATCAGGGGATACAGACGACGCAGCTGGCGCGTCAGCGCCAGGCCGTCGCCGTCCGGCAGGTTCAGGTCGCACAGCACCAGGTCCGCCTGCGCCCGCGCGGCCTGCTCCAGCGCTTCCGACACGGTGCCCGCCACGCCCACGATCGCCAGGTCGCGGTGCGGCTCCAGCGCCCACGCGAGCCCCTGCCGGAACAGCGGGTGGTCGTCCACCACCAGGATCCGCGTCGTCGCCATCGTGACCTACCTCTGCACATACCGTGCTATTATCCGCCTGTCGCCGGTGCCCCAAACACCAGTGACGCTACTCGCCGCCTGGCTTTATCAGGCGGCGAGTTTTGCCTCCCGTTCCACTTGAGGCAACTCAATTTGTTCCATTGGTACCTCGAACAACTCGGCTAGCCTGCGGAATTGTGAGGCCCGTGGTTCATTCCTGTCTCGCTCCCAGCTATAAACCGTCGCTGGTGTTACTCCGAGCAGGTTGGCTAGCTCTAGCTGGGTCCATCCGTGTGCTTCGCGCAATTGCCGGATAGTTTTTCTCACGACATCTCCTTTCAGTAGTTCATGTCTAGCAAGAGTAACACGACACTATAGAATAATCAATAGCGAAACATCTTGACAGGCAGCTATAGATATTGTACTATAGAAATGTCCTTAGTGGACGCATAAAAGTTGGCCTCACGAGCCAGCCCTAGGAAAGCAACTCGTGAGGCCGCAAGCGGGCGATTCGCCCAGAGGGATTCTACCATGCTGAGGTACGCAGCGAGCCCCGATCCGGTTGCACTCCCCAAGAGTGTCGCCGTCCACAGCGCCGCCGAGCTGGCCTACGCCGATTGCGACGAGACCAGCGGCATTGTTCACTTCACCGCCCCGAGCGGCCACAAGCCCGGCTCCCGCAACACCGTCAGCCTCGACACCTACACCGGCCACATCTTCTGCGACTGCACCGGCGCGATGACCAAGCACCTCTGCTGGCACTGCTGCTACGTCACCGCCGCCTGGCAGGCCCACCCCGCCGTTGCCGAGGCCCGCGTGCTGATCGGCTCCCGCCTCGTCGCCTTCGGCAAGAAGCACGCACGGCTCGTAGACACCTACCACCAGCGGATCGGCCGCGCCGGTGACTACGATGCGGTGCGGCTCCTCGCGGCACGCTGGGAATACCGGCAGCGCCGCGCGATCGCCGCGATGCCCCTCGCCGCCTAACCACCCGAACAGCCGAATCTCAATGTAGCCGCCCCGCCTCGCGCGGGGTTGGCCCCCCACACCCATTTACCATGAAGGAGCGCCAAATCATGTTGACGATCAACGACCTCATGGCCACCCTCGTCGCCGAACTCGAAGCCGAGGAGGTCGTGACGCCGCTGGCGCAGCGCTTCACGCTCGCCAACATCTGGGCCGACCTCGCCCGCCTGTCCGGCGAGGCATTGCCCGCCGTCGCGCTCGCGGTGGTCGGCGACACCCTGGACACCATCTGCGAGCCATTACCGCTGCGCGGCTCCTACCGCGACCACGCGGCGCAGTTCCCGGAGTTGGGCGGGCGCGACCCGCGCGCCGTGGCCGAGTGGCTGCCGGCCGACTAGCACCACCCCCGGCGCGGTGTCCCGCCAGATGCCGCGCCGGTCCCCCCTCCCGCCCCGATGGAGTGGCCCGCCGCTTGCCGTTGTGAGACGAAAGGAGCGCCACCATGAAGCTGCTGACCATCGCCCCGATCGCGGTCACCGTCGAACTCGACGCCACCGACTGCCTGATCCTCGCCGACGCCCTGGCCACCTCGGTCTACTACGACGCCTGCCCCGATCACAGCCTCGTCAACGCGCTCAGGGCGTCCCTGGAGGCGTGCGCGGTCCTCGCCGCCACCGACACCCTGCGCGACTCTCAGGTGCCCGAGGCGGGCATGTTGGCGCATACGCGGGAGGTCTGGGGACCGCTCGACGTGCAGAACCCCGGCCTGCCGCGGATGACCCGGCGGCCGCGCTAGCCGACCGTCGAGCACCAGCAAGCAAGTTTGCTGGATCCAGCAACCTGGCGAATCCCCCCGTGTCCGGCAATCGGACACGGGGGGTGTAAATTTCGATAATAGGGCCGTTTTGCCTATCCTGAAGCAGAGTACGAAATCGTTTGCCCATGGGGCCAAAGTGGCCCCATGGGCACGCGACAGAAGGGGGTGCAAAGTTTGCGCCCCCCTCTAGACGCCCCTATTGCTATCGATGGCGTAGCAACAGAACAATAGCCGAGAGGATCCCCTGATTGGTACTACCCCCCGCGACGCCAACCCTCGGCCGCCGCGGCCGTGAACGGGTCCGGACGTCGTGACGCCGGCCCGGCCCGGGGTTATCCGAAGGCCGGGCCGGCGCGTGGTCGCGCGTGGGGTGGTGGTCGGCGGGATGGGCCCGGGCCGGGCTACGGCCGGGGCCGGTCGCCGCCGTCCTACGGGGCCGGGTCGATCGCGGTCGCCCCGGCGGCGCCGTTGCCGCCGAACGGGTGGGTGGTGGCGATGAGGCGGGGATTGATGACGCCGATATCGCTGGGCGTCTGGTCTGCATAGGCCACTAGCGTGTAGGTGTGGGTGCCGGGCGTGGCGACGAAGACCCACTCGATGGAGACGGCGCCGAAGTTCTTGTTTCCAATCAGGTTCGGGACGAAGAGGCCGCCACTCCCTAAGTTATTGGCCGCCCCGTCCTGGCGCACGGCGATGTTGATGTTGCCCCCGCTGCCCGAACCGGCGGTGCCGAAGGCGCCGCGCACGTAGACAGCCTGCGCGGCGGGGCCGGGGATGGTCAGCGTCACCTGGGCGACGTCCCTGACGAGGTTGTCGTTTGGCAGGGTACTGGCGAGTTCAGTCGCGGAGAAGGCGATGCGGTTGAGGGCGCTCGGTGCGTAGCCGCCCACGGTGTCCGCATTGCTCGCCTGCGTCGCGGTGGTGGCGGTGGTGGCGCTCGTCGCCGTCTGGGCGGTCAGTGCGTTAGCGACGGGCGGGTTGTCGCCCAGGCCGGCGGTGCGCGCCAGGAACGAGGCCATCTCCTCGCGCGTCACCAGGTCGGTGGGGCAGTAGCTCACGTTCGGGTCGCAGCCCCTGGTGATCCCCGCGTTGTAGATCGCCTCGATGTTGGCGTCGTGGACGCCGCCGGTCAGGTCGTTGAACGGGGTGGCGGCGAGGAGCGACAGCGGCAGGAGCGCCACGAGCAGGGCCACCAGGGCGAGGGGCAGGGACCGGCGGGGGATGCGGCGGCGGCGCTGGAGGCGGGTTACCTCAGCATGCAGGTTCGCGACACGGATCTGCTGAGCGGCGAGTGCGGCGCGGAGCTGGGCGAGGTCGTCGGGGCGGGGTTGCTCGGCCATGCGGTACCTCCTGCTGGATTGTGGGCCACGATCACACGAGCGCGCAGCATAGCACCCCGCAGTGGTCCCCGCTGTATCGGCGGGTCCGGGAGCGACGGAAGGGCCCGTCGTGGCACAGCAAGACGCCCCCAGCACGTGGGGGCGTCTAACACGGTGGTGGCGCGGGGTATAGCCTGGCTTAGGCGCCGAATGGGGGCGCCTTCAAGGCGCTGAACGGCGGCGCCTTCAGCGCGCTCGTCTTGCACTCGATCTTGGTGAAGTTGAGCGCCTGCTGCGCGCTGCGTCCCCACTGGCTCGGGTCGCCGGCGCTCAGCCCCCATTGCGAGGGGTCGCCCGCCACGCCGCTGCCGCCCGCGCCGACCGCGAGCAGCGCCGCGAGGGCCCCGCCGAGGATCAGTTGCTTGAATCGCTTGGTGCTCCGTGTCTGGGTCGTGATGCCGCCTCCATCTCAAAAAACGTTCCGATAATACGTTCGCGTTCCTTGGGGCCACGTCACCGCCCGCCCCATCGCTTCTATCAGCATAGAGCGCGCATCCATGCGGCGCAGTGATCGCCGTCACTCGGCCACTGTGCGCGCCGTCACACCGCCCCTCTTAGCCCGGT
>DATCMP010000653.1:0-7526 GCA_036563365.1 Thermomicrobiales bacterium | reverse complement strand
GCCGGGCTCACATGCCGTGCTGCGCCAGCGTCTCGCGCTGACCGGCACGGAAAAGCGCCCAACCCCCGATTAACATCGCCGCGCCCCAGATGAGAAAGCCGAGATCCCAGTAGATCCATTGCTCGCGCGGCACCGTCTCGTTGACATGATGGACCCCGAGGAGTTGATGGTCGATCAGCCCTTCGACAACGTTGAACGTGCCGAACCCGAGCAGCAGCGTCCCCAGCAAGAGCTTCCCCGACCAGGCGATATGCCGTTGGCTCCCCGCACGCCAGAGAAGGACCAGGCCGATGACAACGAACAGATAGGTGCTGGCGTGGAACAAGCCGTCGCCGAGGGTATTGAGCCGAAGGTTCTGGACATCGTCGGGCGGATAGACCGCGCTGACCATATGGTGCCATTGCAAGACCTGATGCAGCACGATCCCATCGAAGAAGCCACCGAGCCCCAGCCCGAAGAAGAATCCCGTCGCGCTTGGGAAATCGCCGTTCTTTCGCTTCGCCGTTTGTGTCATCGCCCGATCCCCTTTGTGTTCTCAGCACGACCTTGCCGCGGACAAAGCCTGGCGCGGCGGAAACCGCCGATCGTATGGCAACGGCGTACCGACTTGCATGAGCTTATTCCTCTAGATTAATCCACGCCTTGACGATCCCTTCGGCATAGTCGGGCTTGATTGTGAACCCGTGTTGCGTGGCGACGACCTGCATCCCGCGGTTCTCAGGCAGGATCTCGGCGGTGATACGATGCAAGCCCTCGTCGCGGCCGATCCGGATCAGGCGACCCAGGAGTTCGGAGCCGAGACCCTGTCGCTGATAGCGATCGTTGACCAGCATCGCGAACTCGGCCTCCGGCTCGGCGGTCCCAGGGGTGCGACTGAGGCGACCAACGGCCATGATCTCCGGCCCGCCGGTTTCCGGATCGATCCGCTCCACCACCAGCGCCATCTCGCGCGCATAGTCGATGAAACACATCCGGGTCAATCGTTCGTGCGAGGTCCGCTGATGGAGCGTGATCATGTGGAAGTAGCGGAAGTAGACGCTGCGATCGGAGAGGGTCTGGTGGAATTGCACCAGCAACGGCTCATCCTCGGGGCGGATCGGACGGATCACGACCGGCGTCCCATCTTTCAGCGTCGCCTCGGAGACATACTGGCTCGGATAGGGGTGGATCACCGGGCGCGGCAGCGCTTCATCAGCTAGCGCGGGGTCATGGATGACGACGCGCGCATCGAGCGCCAACAGTCCCTCGGGCGAGGCCAGGAGCGGATTGATGTCGAGCTCGCGGATCAGCGGCTGCTCGACGATCAGCTGCGCGAAGCGGACGAGCAAACTCTCCAGCGCGGCGAGATCGATCGGCTCGCGCCCGCGCACCCCTTGCAGCGCCGTGAAGATCCGGGTCCGCTCCATCATCCGTCGCGCCAGCGTCGTGTTCAGCGGCGGTAGGCCGAGGGCGCTGTCGCGGAAGACCTCGACCAGTTGCCCGCCCGACCCGAAGAGCAACACCGGCCCCAACTGCGGATCGAGGCTGCTGCCGATGATCAACTCATAACCATCGAGCCGCACCATCGGCTGCACCGTGACGCCATCGAACGCCTCCGCGCCCGCACGCTCGCGCACCGCCTCCTCGATCGCGCGATAGGCCGCGCGCACGGCGTCGGCATCGGCCAGGTTCAACTGCACCCCACCAACATCGGTCTTGTGGGTGATCGTCTTGGAGTAAAGCTTTAGTACGGCGGGATAGCCGATCGCCTCCGCCGCCGCCACCGCGCCCGCTTCGTCGGTGGCGATCCGCGTCTCCACCGTGGGGATACCGTACGCCGCGAGTAGCGCCTTCGACTCCGGCTCGGTGAGGATCGTCCGCCCCTCCGCACGAGCGGCGCGTAGCAACCCTTCGGCTGCGCCACGACCATCGGTACCCGCACCATCGGCACCGTGAACGACCGGCAACACTGGCGTCTCGTAGAGCGCCCGCAAGCCCTCGCTGTAGCGCCACATGTAGCCGAAGACGCGCGCGGCCGTCTCGGGATAGGGGAAGGTGGGGATACCGGCCCGGTTGAGGATTTCTTCGCCGTCGGCCACCGCCGCGCTGCCCATGAACGACGCGAGGATCGGCTTGCCGGTGCCACGCGCGAGTGGCGCGAGCAGTTCCGCCGCGCGGGTCGGATCGGTCATCGCCTGTGGTGTCAGGATGACGAGCAAGCCATCGGTATTCGGATCTTTCGCCGCGATCTCCAGGGTCTTGGCGTAGCGGGTCGGGTCGGCGTCGCCGAGGATGTCGATCGGGTTGCCGTGGCTCCAGTGGGCCGGTAACCCCTCATCGAGGCTGGCGATCGTCTCCGGCGCGAGTTCGGCCAGGGTGCCGCCCCATTGCAACAGTGCGTCGGTCGCCAGGACGCCGGGGCCACCGGCATTGGTCACCATCGCCAGCCGCGGGCCGAGCGGGCGCGGCTGTTTCGCCAGCGTCTCGGCCATGTAGAAGACATCGGCGATATTGTTGACGCGCAAGACACCGACCCGCCGAAACGCGACATCCAGGACCTCGTCGCTCCCGGCGAGCGAACCGGTGTGCGAAGCGGCGGCGTGCGCCGCCTGCGCGGTGCGCCCGCCCTTAATCACGATGATCGGCTTCGTCAGCGCGACCTCGCGCGCTGCCGAGAGGAAGGCGGCGGCATCACCGATCGACTCCATGTAAAGGAGGATTGCCTGGGTGCGCCGGTCGTTGCCGAGATAGTCGATCAGATCGCCCCAGCCGACATCGAGCATCGAGCCGATCGAGATGAAGGCGCTGAACCCGACCTGCTCGCGCAGGCTCCAATCGAGGACGGCGGTGCAGAGCGCGCCACTCTGGCTGATGAAAGCGACATTGCCGGGCTTGGCGATCGTCGCGGCGAACGTGGCGTTGAGCCCGCTCGGCGGCATCATCGCCCCGAGGCAGTTGGGGCCAATCAGGCGCATCCGCCCCTTGCGGGCCTCTTCCAGCACGCGCCGTTCCAGTTCTACCCCTTCCGAGCCGCGCTCCTTGAAGCCGGCCGAGATGATGATCGCACCGCGCACCCCGGCCTTGACGCATTCGGCGATGATCCCCGGCACGGTCGGCGCGGGCGTGGCGATCACCGCGAGATCGATCGTCTCCGGCACGTCGCCGATCGTCGGGTACGCCTTAATCCCCAGCACATAGCGCCTTTTCGGATTAACCGGGAAGACAGCACCGCCGAATGGGCTACCGATCAGGTTCGCCAGGATCGTGCGACCCACGCTATTGACTTCCTCGCTGGCCCCGATGACGGCGACGGCGCGCGGCTTGAAGATCGCATCGAGCGGTTGGCTCTCGGCGCGATAGACGTCATGGGCCGGATCGGGCGCGGCGTTCGGGGTGGTTGGCGCTTGCGCCATGCTGCTCTCCTCGCTCTACTTGCGCTCATCGATGCTCGTAAGGATCGATGGCCGTTAGATGGGATACTCCAGGGGAAACCTCGCAGGGATCATGCCGCCCTGCGAAATGCTATGTCAATGCCCCACGATAAGCGCCGCCGGGATGAATGAAACCACCCATGGTCTGCGGGGATAATACGATCCCTCTCCCTCAAACGATCGCCACCGGTACGATCCTGGCCCAGGTAGACGAGCACGATCTGCCCCGGCAAGTTCGACAACGACGACGATAGTGCAACTCGCGCCGGGACCAACCGTTCTGCTGACGAAAGAAGGGGGGCACGATGAACGAATTGCGGCAAGGACTCTATCTCATCGCCGACGAGATGCGCGGGATGGGGACCCTCAGCCGGACCTTCGCTGCCAGTGTCTACGAGAAGGAACGCGCCCACCGGATGATGGAATTGGCCGCCGACGTCGCGGCACTCGCGGAAGGGGAACCAGTCGAGGAGGTACGGGCGCTCTTCGAGGCCGAGCCGTGGCTCCGTGCTTCGCCCGCACTCGGTGTCGATGCCGCCGTTTTCGACGCCGAGGGGCGGATACTGCTGATCCAGCGCAAAGACAACGGGCGCTGGGCCTTGCCAGGCGGCATCGCCGAGATCGGCAGCACCCCCGCCGAGGCGGTCTTGCGCGAACTCTGGGAGGAGGCGGGGCTACGCGGTGACGTCACGCGACTGCTCGGCCTGTTCGACAATCGCCGTTGGCACGGCTGGTCGAAGGTCCACATGTGGCACCTGACCTTCCTGGTCAACTGCGCCGATCTCGCGCCGGTGCCGGGGAGCGAATGCCTCGCCGCGCGCTTCTTCGCGCCGGAGGCGTTGCCGTCCGAGATGCACAGCAGCCACGGGCCGCGCCTGGTCGAGACCTTCGCGGCGCTTCGCACCGGCACGACCTACTTCGACCCTGGCACATCGGTTGGCAAGGCGATGCCGATGGGTCAGCGCCCTGGAACGACCGCTTGACGACAACGACCGCGATACGGCAAGCGGATCAGTCGATCTCGGTCAGCATGTAGGTATAGTCGTCGCGATCGTAGACGACACGTCCTTGCCCTTCGCGCGAGAGGACGCTGCTGACCCCTTTGCGCGTCAGGCCGGGGAACGTTTTCCGCAGATCGAGCGCGAACTCTTTCGCGGAGCGCGGCACGTCATCTTCCAGCAGTTCGCAGCAAGCGTCGAGCAGCGCCGCGCGATCGATCGTCGGCAAAACCTCAGCAGGCCCTTCAGCGACGGGCAGGACACGGATCCGCTCGACCGGGAACCCGGCATCGCGCAGGATCGCCAGCGCCCTGGTAACGTCATCGTTCTGCCCGGACCCGGTCATCGCCGCTCCCTCCTTGCTCAGCCCTCGCGCAAGCCGCTCACCCCATGCCGCTCCCGCAGCCGCGCCCAGACGCGATCGGGCTCGACGCCGACCGCCGCCAGGAGGACCAGGGAGTGATACCAGAGATCCGCGACCTCCCAGGAGAGTTCATCGGCGCTGCCGTTCTTGGCGGCGATGATCACCTCCGCCGACTCCTCGCCGATCTTGCGCCCGATCCGGTCGACGCCATCCCGCAACAGCTTCGTGGTGTAGGAGCCTTCCGGCATCTCACGCGCCCGCTGGGCGATCGTGGCGATCAGTTCATCCAGGATGACCGACGCGCGATCGTCGGTCGCCTTCGTTTCGCCCAAAACCTAATCCTCCCTGACGGTGCTGGCGATGGCACGATCAGCCGCGACCGCGTCGAGGCGGCGGTAGAAGCAGGTCCTCGCCCCGGTGTGGCAGGTCGATCCATGCGGCTGCGCCCGAACGAGGACTGCATCGCCATCACAATCGATCAGCACCTCGACCACATCGAGCGTATTGCCCGAGGTTTCGCCCTTGCGCCAGAATGTCGCGCGGCTCCGGCTCCAGAACCAGACCTGCCCGGTCGTGATCGTGCGCGACAGCGCCTCGCGGTTCATGTAGCCGACCATCCGCACCTCGCCATCGGCAACGTTTTGCACGATCGCGGCGACCAACCCCTGCGCGTCGAACATCACCGCGTCGAGCGTCGCGGACTCCAATGCCTCTGTCATCGCTGCCGTATCGTCCATCATCGCCCCAAGATTGTTCCCGCTCGCCAGGTGGCGAGCGCGCGTCTGAGTATAGCAGGCGCGAATCACGACGGAACCAGATTCGGAAGAGCCAACGGGGCTTCTGCATGAGTTGTCGCCGACGCCGCCCGGCGACTGGCCCCCGTGCCGATCCCAGAGCCGGAGCTTCGCACCACAGCAAAGCGCCCCCGCTCCGTGATGAAGCGGGGGCGCTTTGGAGCGGGGGCACCGCTGTGACGAGGGGGCCGGACGCGCCTAACCTATGCGCGACCAGTTGGCGGTATCCCAGAGGTTCGAGTCCCACGGGGAGTTCGCGGACCAGTTCAGGGTCTTCGATTTGGCAGTCGCGCCGGTGCGGGCCACCAGCGTGATCTCGACCACCTCGTTCACCGCCAGATCGTTCATCTGGATGAAGAGTTGGTTACGCTTGTCCGCATCGAGTTCGACCGCCGCTTTATTCCAGAGATCATCCATGACCGGGTTGCTATAGCGGGTGACGTTGGTGCCCGGCCAGTTGTTCGATTTCTGTGCTCGCTCGGAGGTGATGTACCGGCGCAGATAGTTCTGCGAATCCGGCAGGTCCGGCCCGTTGGTGTACATCTCCAGGTCGGTGTAGAAGTGGGGGTAGTTGTCGATCTGGCCCGCGCCGGTGGTGAAGTAGACCGTCTGATCGACCGTCTTCAACTCCATCTTGATCCCGGCCTTATCGAAGGCGTCCTTGATGATTTGCTGCTCCTTCTGGCGCAGCGAGTTCACCGAGGTCTGGAAGACGACGCTCATCTTCACGCCGCCCTTCTCCCGGATCCCGTCGCTCCCCTTCTTCCACCCGGCCTCGTCCAGCAGCGCATTCGCCTTATCGATGCTGAACTCATACTTGGTGTTTTTCGAGACCGCCGCCGCCGGGGCGACCAAGACGTTGGCGGTCGCCACGCCGGTGTCGCCATAGAGGGTCTTGGCGATCGTATCACGATCACAGAGCAAGGCATACGCCTGACGTACCTTCAATTCGGTCTGGAACGGATGCGGGTTCTTGATCGAGGAGCGCTCCCCATCGGTCTCTTTGTTCGGATCGGTGAAGTTGACCATCACGCGCTCGGTGCTCGCGCCCGGGGTGATGTTGAGGTCGCCCTTGCCGCCACTCGCCTTCAGCTGGCTGAGGACCGTCCACTCGACTTGCAAGTTCCAGGCGAAATCATAATCGGCGGTTTGCAGCACGGCGCGGGCCGCCGAAGGGGCATCGCCACCACCCTTGAGTTGAATCTGATCGAACGAAGGCTTGTTCGCCTCCCGATAGTTTTCGTTGATGACATAGGTGATCGAGTCGCCGGGTTTGAAATCCTGCACCTTGTACGGCCCGGTGCCGATCGGCTTGAGGTTGATCGGCGCATCCTTCGCCTTCGCGCCCTTGAACTCCTGGAAGGCGTGCTTTGGCAGGATCGTGCCATTTGTCGCGCTGAAGACGGTGTACCAGCCCGGTGTGACTTCTTTAAAGCTGATCTTGACGGTGGTGTCGTTGATCTTTTCGACGTTGGAGATCCCCTGGTAAATACCGAGCGAGACGGCACCGGTCTCCTTGTCGGTGACGTACTGCCAGGTGAAGACGACATCGTCAGCGGTGAAGGGGGTGCCGTCGCTCCACTTCACGCCCTGCTTCAGCTTGTAGGTGACGCTCTTCCCGTCGGCAGACAGCCCGCCGTTCTCTTTGGAGGGGACTTCGGCAGCGAGTACCGGGATCAGCTTCTCCTGACCGTCGAACGTGATCAGCGGCTCATAAACGACGCGGCTAGCGTCGAAGTCTTTCGTACCAGCCGCGAGGTGCGCGTTGAGGATCGCCGGACCCTGCCACCAGAGGACTTTCACATTCCCGCCGCCGCCGCGTTTGCCGGTGCCGGACGCCGAGGGGGCCGCTCCTTGCACAGCGGTCGCCACCGCCGTAGCCGCCCCCGCCGGATTCGTGGCCGCCGCCACCACGGTCGCGGCGGCACCGGGTGCGGCGGAGGCTGCCGTGGTCGCCACT
>DATCMP010000650.1:0-7903 GCA_036563365.1 Thermomicrobiales bacterium | reverse complement strand
ACGGTGCTGCTGCTCGACGCGATGCCGACGGCGCGCGGGGCGGCGATGGCGCTGCAGACCGGCACCTTCGAGGCGGGCTGGGCGCTCGGTGCGGCCGCGACGGGCGGCCTGCTGACGTTGTCGCTCAGCTACCGCGACATCTACGGGCTGCTCGGCCTGGTCCTCGCGCTCAGCGTCGCCTGCGTCGCCCGCAGCACCCGCAACCCCGCGCGGGCGGCGAAGTCGGCCCCGGGCCCGCGACCGGGGCCTCGGTACGCCGGCCCCGGCGCCGACTAAGCCGGTCCGGCGGCCCGGCGAGTGCGAACAACGGCGGGCGAGCGACGAGCCCGCGGGCATGCGTCGCGGGAGGCTTCGGTGGGTACCGTGGTGAGCGCCCGAAACCGCGCGCATCGAGCGGCGTTGGCGCCGCCGCCGCGCGGCGGCGATCGACGAAGCCATGAGGGCACGTCGATACGGGCATCGGTGCCCCGCCGCCCGATCATCGTCGCCGAGGGGGCCGACATGGGCCGCCGGTGCCGGCCGCGAAGGCGGCCCGGACGGCGCGCCCCGCCATCCGGGATGGGCGGGACGGATCACAGCACGAGGTGCGCGCTCGGGGCGGCGGCGAGCACGCCGAGCGTACGGTGAGCGGGATAGTAAGCAAGGTGTCGACGATGCACGCCGACGCGAACACGCGGCATGCCCCCGCAGCGCTTAGCCCCGGTGCGCGGGCGGATCATGGTCGGGCGCGCCTGACGGGACGCCCGACAACAAGGAGGAGCACGATGCGCGAACAGTCCCTGCCGGCGCGGTATTTCGCCGCCCGCCGCCCGCTCGGCGATCCCCTGGCCGGGCGCGGGTGGTGCCAGGTCGAGATCCTGCCGCCGCACGCCCCCCCGGCGCCCGCGGCCGCGCGGCTGCCGGGTGCGGTGCTGCGGATCGTCCGCCGGGCGTCCGCCGCACCTGTCCGATTGTCCCGGGAGCGCGCGTCATGAGCATGGGGGAACGCGCGCTGTACGCGCTGCTCATCGAGTATCCCCCGGGTGCGACCCTGGCGGGCCGCTGGCCGTACCGGGATCTGGCGCGCGCCCAGCCCGGCTACCGCAAGCGCCGGGAGCTGCACGCCGGCGACTACCGGCGCCTCGTCGACCTCTGCCTCTTCGCGACGGACGCGGACGCGGCCGCCGCCCTCGCCCGCGCCGAGCGCCTGGCGGCGGCCGTGGAGGGGCCCGCCGCCCGCCCCGCGCTCGAGCTGGCCCTCCTGGTGCGCGAGGGCGACGCGCTCGGCGGCCCGACCGAGCTGCTGCGGCGCACGCGGGCCGTCGCGCCGAACGGCGGGCAGGTCTGCTGGCGCGATCGCCTCTACCCGGCCGCGCCCGTGACCGAGCTCTGGTAAGGCCCCTTGAGGGGCGAGGAGGACGGTATGCCGCACCATCGTGTCGGGGGCGCGACGCCCCGCGTGCTCGCCGTCGCGCTGGTGGTCGCGCTGGCCTTCGCCGTCGGCGTGACCGTCACGCTGCTGCTGGCCTCGCCCTCGGCCCGCGCCCGCGACGCCGTACAGTTCGGCTGGCCTGCGACCGGGGCGGCCGAGGTGCGCGGGCCGGGCGGGGGGCGGGCGGTCGGCGATCTCACCACCGTCGATGACCGCTGGGGGCACATCGCCTGCCCCCCCGGGAAGCGGCCCGGCGCGGGCGGGGAAACATCCGTGATCTGCGTGGCGGGCGCGCCGTAACCGACGGCAATCGCTCGCGTGAACTTGGGCATCGTCAGGTTGAGCACATTTGACGGCAATGATGGCAGCAAGTCGGGGGCTGACCCCCGCTCACGCCCGATGCTTCGCCCATAGGCACAGTGTTTGGGGCGATAATCGGGCCTCAACAGGGGAGATTTTGTTCAGCCAAAATTCAACGCGACAGTACACGCCGATTCGTACCGGCGGTAGCTGCGCCCCTGCCCCCGTCCCGACCGAGATCCCCAAGCCCCGCTACGGCGAGGTGGCGCTGCCCAGCCCGCGGCACACCCGGTGGTAGGTGCCCGCGATCTTGGGTCAGTCAGATGACTATCTGACCGTCCCTCAGCGGGCAGCAGGCCGGGAAGGGCTGGAGGTGGCAGGGAGGGGCGGTGCCAGAGCCACGCGTCCCTGCCCGCCCCTCCCGTCCCACCTATCCCGCTTCGCCGCGTTACTGCGCCCGATGCACCTTGTTCCGTCGCGAAGATTATGGGAAGATGGCGACACCGCACGCGATCGCTGGCCAATTCGGCAGGAGGGCACCGATGTCCGAGTACTACGACCTCGGCAACCACCGCCGGGCGATCTCCACGACCTCGCCGGACGCGCAGCGCTGGTTCGACCGCGGCCTCGCCTGGACCTACGGCTTCAACCACGAGGAGGCGGTGCGCTGCTTCGAGCAGGCGATCGCGGCAGACCCGGACTGCCCGATGGCGCACTGGGGCCTGGCCTACGCCGCCGGACCCAATTACAACAAGCCGTGGATCTTCTTCGACCCGGTGGATCTCGCGGCCACCGTCGGGAAGTGTTTCCTGGCGACCGAGCGCGCCCTCGCGCTACTGGACAACGCGAGCCCGGCCGAGCAGGCGCTGATCACCGCCCTCGGGGCACGGTATCGGGCCCCGGCCCCCCCCGAACCCGTCGAGGACCTGGCCGGGTGGGACGACGCCTACGCCGACGCGATGCGCGCGGTCTACCGGGACCACGGCGACGACCTGGACATCGCCGCGCTCTTCGCCGAGGCGTTGATGGATCGGACCCCCTGGCAGTTGTGGGACCTGGCCACCGGCGGACCCAGGGATGGGGCGAGTACGATCGAGGCGCGGCAGGTGCTGGAGCGGGCGCAGGAGGACCCGGCGAGCCGCGCCCACCCGGGCGTGCTGCACATGTATATCCACCTGATGGAGATGTCGCCCTGCCCCGAGCGCGCGCTGCGCGCCGCCGATTGGCTGCGCGGGCTCGTGCCCGATGCCGGCCACCTGCAGCACATGTCGACCCACATCGACGTGCTCTGCGGGCACTACCACGACGTCGTCGCGTGGAACCACACGGCGATCGTCGCCGACCGCAAGTACCTCGAACGCGCCGGTCCGATGAATTTCTACACGCTCTATCGCGTGCATAACCACCATTTCAAGATGTACGGGGCGATGTTCCTGGGACAGTACGAGGTCGCGCGGGATGCCGCCGACGAGCTGCGGCGCTCCATCCCGGACGAGTTGCTGCGGGTGCAGGTGCCCCCGATGGCCGACTGGCTCGAGCCGTTCGTGCCCCTCGGGCTGCACGTCCTCATGCGCTTCGGCAGGTGGCAGGCGATCATCGACACGCCGTTGCCGGACGACCGGGAGCTCTACTGCGTCACGACCGCCATGACGCACTACGCCAGGGGGGTGGCGTTCGCCGCCACCGGCAGGGTGGTTGAGGCCGAGCAGGAGCGCGAATCGTTCGGGGCGGCGCTCGGTCGGGTGCCCGAGACGCGGTACTTCCAGAACAACCCGAGTGTTGCGGTGCTCGCCGTCGCCGCCGCAATGCTGGACGGCGAGCTGGCGTACCGCAAGGGCGACCACGCCGTCGCTTTCGCCCATCTGCGCCGCGCGATCACCCTGGAGGACGATCTGCCGTATGCCGAACCCTGGGCGTGGATGCAGCCGTCGCGCCATGCGCTCGGGGCGCTCCTGCTCGAGCAGGGCAACGTCGAGGAGGCCGAGGCCGTCTACCGCACCGATCTGGGCCTGGACGACACGCTCGCCCGCGCCTGCCAGCACCCGGAGAACGTCTGGAGCCTGCACGGCTATCACGAATGCCTGCTGCGCCTGGGCAAGCCCGAGCTCGCGCAGATGGTGAAGCCGCGCCTCGACCTCGCGATCGCGCGCGCGGACGTCCCGATCGAGTCGTCCTGCTACTGCCGCACGACCCACGCGACCTGAGCCCCCGGAAGGACGCTCGCGACCTCGATCGGCCCGCGCCTGCCGCCGCGTGCCCCGATGATCCACGCCGTGGCTGACCGAGAGGCACGGCATGGATCATCGTCGCTTCCCCGCCGTCCCCAACATCACCCGGCGTAGCCAAGGCACCAATCCCCCTGCGACAGCACAACACGGGCGACCTATCCGACACTTGCTCACAGCTTTGGGGTACTTATGTACGGGTGTGTCCGCACAGGTCCTGAGGGAGACGAACCCCCGAAGGCGGATGCCAGTTGATGTACAGTTGCCCCGCATGTCCTCGGCGGCGTTGTCCCGGATCGGCGCGTTGGCTTCTGGCGCGTTGCGATCCCTCAAAGGGGGGCGCACGTACCTTGGGGAGCGCACGTACCTTGATGAATCGTTCGTCGTCCTCGACTGTGTTTGATTCTTCCTGCCAGTCGCCGCTCGCTGGCCGTGTGTCCGGCTCACGGTGCGCCTGCTGCTTCACCTTGCGGCCGAACAGATCGGTGACCGATGACCACAGGGAGGAGCGTGCGGGGGTGGGGGGCTGCGTCTTCGCGAGACGTGGCGTGGTCGGTCGCGCGAGCGGCCCAGTCACGCGGGCGGTCGGTGCGGCAGACACGACCGGCGTGCCAAGGTGATAGGCCGGAACTGCGGGTTGCGGCGCGGGGGCCTGGGCCGGTTGCTGCGCCGCTTCTTCCTCGTGACGTTCCCTTCCCTCCTGCCCCTCCTGCCCCTGTTTGACCGAGAGGAGGTCGAAGAGTGCCGCGAAGGCCACGCCGTCGAGCGCCGCCCCCCAGAGGGCCGGTGAGCGCACCAGGCCCAACGTGAGGGCGACAGCCGGGTTGAGCACGCCATTGCCCAGGAGCAGCCCGGCGCTGCGCCGATCGCCACGCCGCCGCTGACTATCAGTATTGCCAATGTTGCCTAACGTGTTGCCTAATGGTGCGCGCGCATATGCGCGCATGACCATGGATGGCCGAAGAGAGCGAGCTGTGGAGCCAAAAACCATGTGCATGATTATGCATGAGCAGCATGCTTCTCGGACTGAAAATCGCGGTGTCCGGAGTTCAATTCTCCGCCTTGGCACCACTATTCTCCCGCCCCAACAACGAAGGATCAGGGCTCGCCGAGCGGCGAGCCTTTCGTGTTATTGCGCGCGATCGAGCACGACGCCATTCGGCTATCGGGCAACGTCTGTTTGGTGCCTGCATATCGAGTCCTCACGCGGCGGTGATAGTTAATGGCATGATTGATCACCTGGCCCGCCGAGCGCGGCCAGGTCGGTACCCCGCGCCGCCGTACGGGAGGTGATCGAGCGCACCCAACAGCAAGCACGACCGGGCTTCTTGGTGGCTAGCGTGCAAGCGGCGACCGCAGAGATGGGTGCATGGGAGGGGGATGATCGTGGCACACGAGGGTGGGGCGGGGCATACCTGGGTCGAGGAGGAGATCGACGGGTTGCGATTGCTGCGCGGTCGGAGTGCCGGTTTGGAAGTGGCGCTCCTGCCCGAGGTCGGCGGGAAGATCATCTCGCTCCGGTCGAGTGTCGGGCGCGAATGGCTCTGGCAGGCCAGGCGGCGGCCATACCGCCGCCTGGCCTATGGCGCGCCTTTCGAGGAGCAGGACATCAGCGGCTTCGACGAGTGTTTCCCTGGGATCGCCGAGGGGCCGTACCCGGAGCCGCCCTGGCAAGGGACCACGATCCCCGATCACGGCGAACTCTGGACGTTACCCTGGGCGACCAGCCTCGACGGCGACGCCCTCGTGCTGCGTGTACAGGGCGTCCGCTTCCCGTATCACTTGGAGAAGCGGCTGACCTTGGAAACGGACGCCGCGACGCTCCGCATCGACTACCGGCTCACCAATCTCGCCCCCTTCCCCTTGCGCTATCTCTGGTCGGCGCATCCCCTCTTCGCCGTGCGCCCGGGGATGCGTGTGCTGCTCCCGCAAGATGTGCGTGTGCGGGTCGCCTGGTCGAAGCACGATCGCCTCGGCCCCTTCGGCAGTGAACACCCGTGGCCGCGGGCGCAGCTCGCCGATAGCCCCGGCGTCGCCCTCGATCGCCTCCCGGAAGCGGGGGCCGACATCGCCGACAAGCTCTACACCAACCGCTTACCCGAGGCGGCGGCGGTTGGCTGGTGTGCGCTCCATGATCCCGACTCCGACGACTACCTGGCGCTGCGTTTCGATCCGCGGCTCGTGCCGTACATCGGCGTCTGGCTCAACATGGATGGCTGGCCGCTGAAACCGGGGGTGGGCGAAGAGCCGTGTTACAATGCGGCCCTCGAACCGTGTACCGGCTTCCCCGATCGGCTCGATCAGGCCGTGGCGCGCGATGAAGCGGCGACGCTCGCGGCCAGCGCGACCAATCGCTGGACGCTGCGCCTGGAGGTCGGCCGGGGCGAGGTGCGCCCCGGCGGCAGGGCAGATGAGGAGGACTGCTGACACGCCTGGTGGGGCAGGTGGCCCCGGTCACCGGGGCCACCTCGTCGCTGTGCGCGTTCGAAGATCTGCACCGGGCCGCCGAGGCCACGCCCGATCTCCTCCGCTTCCTCAGTTGACGGATCGGTGCGACGCGAGCGCTCCTGCTGGCACCGGCATCATGCCGGTGCCAGCGCCATGCGTACCTGTACTCGTCTGGGGGCTAAACCGCTAGCTCCCGGTCGATTGGCGACCGCGCCGCCGCGCCAAGACCACAACCCCGAACAGTACCAGGGCGCTCACGGCGAGGGTGCTTGCGAGCGCTGCGCCCGGCGTACTGGTCTGTGCGGCGTAGCCACCGCCGGTCTGCGGCAGGCGGCTGGGGGCGGCGGTGAGGGTGTAGCGCCCCTGGGTCAGCATTGTCCCGGCGGCGTTTGTCGCCTGCACGGTGTAGTCGCCCGGGGTATCCCGGCTCGTGTCTAGGTCCAGGCTGACGTTCCCCTCGGCGTTGGTGGTCACCATCTGCCGTGTCAGGGTCGCGCCCGCGCTCGCCGTGGTGATGGTGACATTTTCGCTGGCCGGGAGCCCGGTCATCGCCACGTTGATTGTCGTCCCTACCGGCGCATTGTTCGGGGTACATTTCGTTGCCGCCGCCGCTGACGCTTGCAGCGGCAGCGCGAACAGCACCAGGAAAAGGAGCGTGCCAACGAAAGTCATGCGGCGCGACCACCCGAATGCCATCCCCATCTTCGTCCACAGCGGCATAGGTTGTTCTGTCATTGCTCTTCACTTTCTCTCTTGTCGTCGCTGACCCAATCGTGGAGCCGGGTGTCGCCAATTTCAGCGTTGTGGTTGACGCTGCTGTGTCCCACTGCTTGCCCTCCCACCGTGCTCGGGATTTCCCCCCAAGGGGGAAGGTTCGCTCAACGATGTGGCGCGACATTGCTCTACCTCCTTCGTGATTTCGCGCCGCATCGCCGCCAGCGCCATTCTGCCGAATTGACCTGGCGCGCACATCGGGATAAATACCTATTTTGCGGATTGCGATTCCCTATATTGCATGGGGCGGGTGGGGGCGTGCGGAGTGGGGTCAAGGTGGGCGTCTACGGGCACGTTTTCGCCCCGAAATGGCCGTGCTATACTGGTGACGGTTTGCTCCTATGGTGAAACCCCGGACGAGACGCGCCGTACCCGGCTGGCAAAGACGACGCACCCGAAGAAAGGTGTGTCCGTGTGAACCTCTGGCAGCAAACGTTCGGCGGTAATCCCCATTTCTGCGGTTTCAGCGTAGGGCGGTTTTGGTTGCTGAAGTCAGCAACATCGCGGGATTGTTCCGCCTTAAATGTTCAGGATCGCCGCACCGCATCTGCTGTCAGGTGTGGGCGATGACCCCGTTCAGTTCGGCGACATTCCGGCGCTTGTGGTGCTCGACCCTCTCCTCTTCGGGGGCGCAGGGGATCGAGCGGACGGCGACCGCCTGGCTGACCCTCGAAGCGGGCGGCGGCGCGTCCGGCGTGGGGCTGGTCTTCGCGGCCCGGATGCTCCCCTCGCTCCTCTTGGGGCT
>DATCMP010000648.1:0-9402 GCA_036563365.1 Thermomicrobiales bacterium | reverse complement strand
ATGCAGCATTTATTGGCGTGAGCGGAAACGCAGGAGACGTAGGGCGTTCAGCGTCACCAGGACCGTTGCACCGGTGTCGGTCAGGACGGCGACCCAGAGATCGGTGATCCCGAGGAGGGTCGTGATCAGGAAGAACGCTTTCAGCCCGAGCGCGAAACCGATATTCTGCCAAATATTGTGCATAGCGGCGCGCGAGAGTTGTACCAGTGCCGGTACGCCGTCTACCGCGCCGCGCAGCAGGGCCGCATCGGCCGTTTCGAGGGCGACATCGGTCCCCGCGCCCATCGCGATGCCGATCGTCGCGGTCGCGAGGGCTGGGGCGTCGTTGATCCCGTCGCCAACCATCGCGACCGGGCCGCGCGCCTTCAGCGCGGTAATCGCGGCGACTTTGTCCTCGGGCAATAATTCTGCCTGCACCGTCAGGCCGATCGTGTCGGCGATCGCCTGCCCGGTGCGCCGATTGTCGCCGGTGAGCATCACGCTCTCGATCCCCAAGGCGCGTAGCGCGGCGACACTTGCCGCCGCATCGGGGCGTGGCTCGTCGCGCAGCGCGATCAGGCCGAGGGCGTGTCCCGCTTCGATCACCACGACGGTCGTCTTGCCCGAGTTTTCCAGACGTGCCACCGCGGCCTCAAGCGCGCGAGTCGTTGCGCCGATCTCGGCGGCGTAGCGCGGGCTACCCACCGCCACTTCACGACCACCGATTATCCCGATCGCCGCGCGACCGGGTAGCGCCTTGCCGTCCGTCGCCGTGCCGTGGCCGATCGCGCGGTGCTGCGCCTCGGCGACGATCGCCAGGGCGAGCGGGTGGGCGCTCGTCGCTTCGATCGCCGCCGCCCGCGCCAAGATCGTGGCTTCGTCGGTGTCACCCAGCGAGATGACATCGGTGACGCGCGGTTCGCCACAGGTCAGGGTACCGGTCTTATCGAATGCGACGAAACGGATCTTGCCGAGTGTTTCGAGCGCCTCGCCGCCTTTGATCAGGAGCCCCTGCCGCGCGCCCGCGCTGATCGCACTCGTGACCGCCGCCGGGGTCGAGAGGACCAGCGCGCAGGGGCAGCCGATCAGGAGCAAGGTGAGCGCCTTGTAGATCCACGGCTGCCACTCACCACCCAGGAAGAGCGGCGGGATCGCGGCGACAAGGATAGCGACCGCCAGCACGGCGGGGGTGTAGTACCGCGAGAAGCGGTCGATGAAGCGCGCGGTCGGCGACTTCCCGGCCTCGGCCTCGGTCACCAGCTGGATAATCCGCGCCAGCGTCGTATCCTGCGCCTCGCGCATCACCTCGACCGTCAGCGCGCCATCAGTATTGATACTGCCTGCGTAGACCGTCGCCCCCGGTTCCTTATAGGTTGGCACAGACTCCCCGGTGATCGGTGCCTCGTCCACGGCCGATTGACCGGCGATGACGAGGCCATCGGCGGGGATACGCCCACCGGGCTGCACGCGCACGCGGTCACCGATGGCGAGGCTATCGGACGGCACTTCCGTGGCTGCCTCGCCGGTGAGGAGCAGCGCGGTCTTGGGGGTGACCGCCGCGAGCGCACCGATCGCGTGGCGTGCCCGCCCGGAAGCGACCCCTTCCAGCAGTTCGCCCACCGCGAAGAGGAAGACGACCAGTGCCCCTTCCGCCGCCGCGCCGATAAAGAGCGCGCCGATCGCGGCGATCGAGACCAGCGCGTTGATGTCGAACGGGCTCCCCGCCCGCGCCGCGCCCCACGCCTTGCGGGCAACCGGCACGACCGCGAGGATCGTTGCTGCGGTATAGGCCCAGGGGGCGATGGTGGGCTGGACGAACGACAGGGCGGTGGCGAGCGCGACGAGCGCGCCGCTGGCGATGACGAGGCGCCCCTTGTTCGTCTGATACCACGGCGTTGGTGGTTCGACGGTGCCCGACGGGGTGCGAGCGCTATAGCCGAGACCGCGGACAACACGCACGACCTCACCCGGTGCAGTTAAATCTTCTACTAGTGTCAGGCGCAAGCGCCCCGTGCTGGGGTTGATCGAGCATTCGCCGACCCCCGGCAGTCGGGCGAGGGCCGTATCAATCTTGCGCGCACAGTCGGCGCAGTCCATCCCTTCGATCGTCCATTCGTGCTGCTTGGGTACGATGCCGGGGATCAGGGTGGCGGTATGGCCGAGGGCGGCGCTCGCCCGGGTGAGATCGATTTCTTTGGTGGTGCCATCGGTTTCGACGATCAGCGCGAGGCTGTGCGGGTTGATCGTGCTGTCACGGACACCCGGCACCTGGCCGATGGTTCGCACGATCGTCGCGGCACAGACCGGGCTATCGATCCTGTCGAGGTGGAAGTGCAAGATTTTCGCGTCCTGTGTGGTACCGGCCATCCGCTTACCTTTCTGCTCGGCATCGTTGCGAGGTGCTGCGGCGGTCGCTGCCCTTCGCTCGGCCGTCGATCAGGCCGCACCAGCCTGTTCCGTGCGCCCGTGTGCCGTCGCGCCTGCCGCCTCGCGAACATGTTCCAGTCCTTGTGTCAGGAGCGCACCGACATGG
Organism: Thermomicrobiales bacterium; assembly: GCA_036563365.1. Classification (GTDB taxonomy): domain Bacteria; phylum Chloroflexota; class Chloroflexia; order Thermomicrobiales; family CADCWN01; genus CADCWN01. The sequence continues at coordinate 6,890 of DATCMP010000648.1, read as the reverse complement.
GCATCATCGAGCATGTAGTAAGCGACACGCCCTTCCTTGCGGAAACGCACGATCCGTAGCGCTCGCAGCAGCCGTAGCTGATGTGACACCGTTGATTGGCGCATCCCGACGAGATTGGCGAGGTCGCAGACGCACAACTCGCGCTCGGCCAGGGCTTGCACGATCCGCACGCGCGTCGGATCGGCGAGGACGCTGAAGATCGCCGCGAGGTCTTGCGCCTCGGCGAGCGGCAGCAACGTGGCGCGGGCGGCGAGCACGGTTTCGGGGTGGAGACACGGTACATCGCAGCTATCTGGTTGGACGATCCGTGGTGCCATGAATCCTCGCAAACTTTATATATGAACATCTATACATATATTACGCCGGTCCTTCCTGTGCGTCAAGATCGCACTTCTCCGTTGTGGTCGGGGTGGGTGGGGTAGGTGGGCGATCGTGGTCTCCTCCTGGGCCTGAGCTTGGCATTGCCCCGCGCATACGCCGTTCTCTATGCTGATCATGTGCGCCTAAACGGCGCTCCTGCTACGATGCACACTGTAACGTGTCGGGGGTGAGCTTCATGCCGTGCGTCGTTGTGATGACGCGTCGGCCCGTCATACGGGGGAATAGACGATGAGCAATAGCCGCGGAATCATGGCGCAACCGCGCGTGCGCTTGGCAACGTTGCCTACGCCCTTGCATGAAGCGCCACGGCTGCGGCGGGCGCTCGGCGGCGATGAGCATTGCCCACGTATCCTGATCAAGCGCGACGATCTGACCGGCCTCGCTTTCGGTGGTAACAAGGCCCGCAAGCTGGAGTTCCTGGTCGCCGATGCCTTGCGGCAAGGCGCGACACGGCTGATTACCGCCGGCGCGGCGCAGTCAAATCACGCGCGGATGACGGCGGCGGCGGCTCGCCTCGCCGGGTTGGACGTCTCGCTCGTCTTGACAACGCCAGCCGCGCCACCCGCCCCGCAAGGGAATCTCCTGCTCGATCGCCTGCTCGGTGCCGACATCCACTTCGTGCCGACCGGGACGAGCGAGGACACGGCGATGGCGGAACTGGCGGAGACGCAACGCGCCACCGGCGAGCGCCCGTACGTCATCCCCGTTGGCGGCTCGAACGCGATTGGCACCTTCGGCTATGTCGCCGCGACGCTCGAAATCGTCGAGCAATTGCAGTCGCTCGGGCTGGCCCCGCAGCGACTCTATTATGCGAACGGCTCGCGCGGCACGCAGGCCGGATTGGTGCTAGGGCAGAAAATGTTTAGTGCTCCGTATGCGGTCCACGGTATCGGGGTCAGCGGTGGCGACGAGATCAAGCGCGTGCGCGCGTTGCAAATCGCCAACGAGGCCAGTGCGCTGCTGGACAGTGCCATACGTCTCAGCGACGACGATCTGCTGAATGACGATGATCAGATCGGCCCCGGCTACGGCGTGCCGACCGCCGCCTGTCTGGAGGCGATCGACCTACTCGCCCGGAACGAGGCGATTTTTCTCGATCCGGTCTACAGTGCCAAAGCGATGGCGGGCCTGATCGGCGATATCCGCCAGGGACAGATCGCCGCTGCCGAAACCATTATCTTCCTGCATACCGGGGGTACCCCGGCGTTGTTCGCCCACGCGGAGACGTTGTCCAAGACTGAACGATAAGGATGCTTCGCGCGACGGATGTTTCCTACTAGCGGCGTGGAACGACTCTAGCGATCTAGAGTCACGAACGTTGATGAATGATCAGTAAGGTCAATATACAGGTCCGACCACGTATCGGCGTGCTGTTGCGGGGTATCTCATCGCTGAATAGGTCGTTCGTCGCGAGAAACTGTGGATGTCCGCCTATTCAGCAATAAGGTACCGCGCCTGTTCGCCTTTCTCGCCGCTCGGGCATGTGCTGGGCCGGTATGTTTTCTCTAACGATCGACCTCCCATGACAGAGAAAATAGATTCTGGGTAATCATGGCCTGTTCCTCCGGTGGCGAGTCGGCGCAACGGCGTCGGCTCGCCGCTTTGCGTCCGCCCCATCACATAGATATGATTACGCCACAGTGACGAGCGCTGGTATGCGTCGTCTGAGGAGTGAAAAGGAGCGTCAGCAGCATGCCGAGTAAGCACGATCTCAACGACTGGCTGGACGAGCGTAGCGAGCGTTTCATCGGGATGTCCGATGCCATCTGGCGCGAACCGCAGGTCGCCCTGCGCGAATCGGCCGCCTGCGCGTTACAAATCGCCGATCTCCGCGCCGACGGGTTCCGTATCCAGGAGAATGTCGGCGGCCTGCCGACCGCCTTTGTCGCCGAGTGGGGCTCCGGTGGGCCGATCATCGGCTTCCTGGGCGAATATGATGCCCTCCCCAACCTCTCGCAGGAGATCAGCCCCGATCAGCAGCAGATCGTGCCGCAAGGGCCGGGGCATGGCTGCGGCCACAACCTGCTCGGCACCGCCTGCCTGGCGTCGGCGGTCGTGCTGAAGAGTTGGCTGGAGCAGACCGGGCAGCCCGGCACCGTGCGGTATTATGGTTGCCCGGCGGAAGAGACGATCACCGGCAAGGTCTTCATGGCGCGGGCCGGGGTTTACGACGACCTCGATGCCGCGATCACCTGGCATCCCAACTGGATCAACTCCGTTAGCAAGGGGAGTTCCTTGGCGGTCGATAACCTGAAGTTCCGCTTCCACGGGCGCACCGCCCACGCGGCGGCGGCACCGGAACTGGGCCGTTCGGCGCTCGATGCGGTGGAGTTGATGAATATCGGCGTCAATTTCATGCGTGAGCATGTGATCGACCCGGTCCGCATCCATTATGTGATCACGAATGGTGGCGGTGCCCCGAACGTCGTGCCAGACGAAGCCGAGGTCTGGTACTTCGTGCGCGCCCCACTACGCGCGCAAGTCGAGGAGACGACCGCGCGGGTGCGGAAGATCGCCGAGGGCGCGGCGTTGATGACCGAGACGACCGTCGAGGAAATCTATCTCTGTGGGGCGTACAACACCATCAGCAATATCTACCTCAGTGATCTGGCGCTGGCCGCGATGCACGAACTCGGGCCGATCGAGTTCACCGATGAGGAGCGTTCCTTCGCCGCGAAGATCGTCGAGGGCTACCCCGCCGGTACGCGCGAGACGAGCCTCGCGAGCAGCCATCTGCCGCTCTCCCTGCTCGAACAGCCGCTCAACGGTGACGTCCACGCCGCGTCCGATGAGGGCCGGGTGATGTCGGGTTCGACCGATGTCGGCGACGTGAGTTGGATCACCCCCACCACGATGCTCGGCACCGCCACCTGGGTACTCGGTATCCCCGCACATAGCTGGGGGATCACCGCGACCGGCGCGATGTCGATCGGCCACAAGGGGATGCTCTACGCGGCGAAGGCGATGGCCCTGGTCGGCTACGACCTCTTCACCGAGCCGGAGCATCTGGAACGCGCGAAGGCCGAGTTCCGCGCGGCGACCAACGGGCAGCCGTACAAGACGCCGCTGCCGGAGGGCTTGCTGCCGGCCCTGCCGTAGTTCCGCCACCTACCTGTTGGGGGCGGGGCCGAGACCCCGCCCCCTCGCGCAGATCCCTCGCCAATGTCGCATTCGTTCAAGCAGGCACCGTTTCCCCTCGTTATACTCGTGGCATCGATATGGTGGCCGTGAGTCCGAGGGAGCGTTGTGATCTATCATTCCTATCAGCCCGTTCCTGCGCTCAGTCCTTACGTGCAAAGTTTGCATCTCGTGGTTGGCTTGCCCCCGCCAGGCGCCATACGCGAGATCTGGCCCGATAGCTGTGTCGAATTAGTCTTTGGTTTCGGTGCGCCCCTCTTCATCGTGGCCGATTCGCGGTTATGCCAGGCTCCGCCCGTCTATCGGGTTGCCGCCCTTGCCGGACCCCTGCGTCTCTCCACCTCCGGCCTCACCGTGATTGTGCGCGCCCAACTCCACTCGTGGGGTGCCGCGCCGCTCCTTGGCGCGGCGAGCGTGCGCGCGACAGCGCCGATCTACGCCCTGGATGACGTTTCCTGGCAGTTGCTCGCGGCGGCGATCGGGCGGGCGCTGCGGGCGAACGCGTCGGATACCGCCATCGCGATCGTGCAACAGGCTTTGGTGGAGCGTATCGCCACCGCCACCGTATCGACCCGTGTGCTTGCCGCCGCGCAACATTTACGCTTTGTTGGTGGGCAAAGCGCGATCCGAGATCTAGCGGCGCAACACGATATCTCCGCGCGACAACTGGAACGCACCTTTGTCGCTCTTTCCAGGCTCGGCCCGAAGGGCCTGGCACGCGCGCTCCGCTTCGAGCGGGTCCGCGATGCGCTGTGGCGGGAAGAGCGCGGCGATCTGACGGCACTGGCGCTACGGTACGGTTATGCCGATCAGGCCCATTTGGCACGGGAAGTAAAGTCCTTTACCGGGCAAGCACCGGCGCGCCTGACCAAGGCATTACGCGCCGATTTTGCGCTCCTGCGCGACCTTGATGTCGCCTTTATTCAAGAATTGGCCGCATCCTCCGGTCATACTCATCGCTGACTTGGCGACCAGGATCGGAAGGATTAAGTGATGATCACACCAGCAAACCTCGACACTGCCTCGGAGCCAGCCCTGCCGTGGTCCGGCTTGCATCACCTGGCGCTGGCGACGCGCGATCTCGACGCGACGATCCGTTTCTACTCCGGCATCCTCGGGATGCGTGTGCTCTTTGCGCGCCGCCTCCCGGACGGAACGCGACACCTGTTCATTGATCTGGGTGGCGGGGCGACGCTCCATTTCTGGGAGGTTGCTACGGCGGAGATCTATACCCAGCCACCGCAACCGGAGGTTTTTGTCCCCGGCGCGCTGCAACATCTCGCGCTGCGCCTGCCCGATGAGGCGGCGCTGCGGGCGCTCCAGTCGCGTCTGCGCGTCGCAGGCGTCGGCGTGACCGATATCTTCGAGCAGGCCGGTCTCGTGCGCCTCTGCTTTTTCGAGGACAATAACGGTATCGCGCTCGAAGCCTCATGCTGGTTGACGGATCTAACCGCCCTCCCGGTCGATCATGGCGATACGCAGCGCTTCGCCGACCCGGCCACCCTATCCGTACTAGCCGAGATCGATGCACACCTTCGGTAGCATCAGGACTCGGTGGTGAGTAATGGGTCGGCGGCAGCAGATGCGCCCTGCGAACGCTCCGGCACCACGAGGCTTGTCCACAGAGGCTAAGGTCGGCCGTTGTGAGGTGGCCGTGGTCCCCCGCCGGATCGGGGGAATCGTATTCCACCGACCACGTCGGTGTGGCCTGGTCCCGAGCACAATCTCACGGTTCAGCCGTCGGTCGATGCCGGTTGTGCCTCACGCCTGACCCTGGCGGTAGCTTCCCCTGCCATTGTGGCCCACCCCACCCCATGCTATACTCGCGGCTCCGAAAGCTGAGTGCTGCGAACACGGCGAACGTACAAGGGTGGGAGAGCGTGCGTATGAGGGTAGGGAAGTGGCTGCGCGTCGGTATGCACGTCAAGCGCTGGCTTGTGCTGCTGCTGCTGGGGGCAACCTTCCTCAGTCTGGGCCTCGCGATGGGCCTGGCGACGATCTATCGCACCTATGACTTCCCCGATGCGACAACCGACGTGGTGCGCGCCGCGACCCTGCAATTTCTCCCCCATCCCTATCGCGAGGTGTTGGTTGGCTTGATCGGCCTGAACCTCATCGGCGCGGCCCTCTATTATCTCGGGAACTCGATCCTCAGTCCATTCTTGACCGAGCGCGCCCGTGTCGCGCGGCACGCGGAGTTGGTCAACGCGATCGAGCGGCACCGTTTCGGTACCCCGTTGCCGCGCCTGAACGTGGTGGCGATCGGCGGTGGCACCGGGCTATCGACCCTCTTGCGTGGTCTGAAACGCCATCCCGAACTCTCGCTCACCGCGATCGTCAGTATTGCCGATGATGGTGGCTCGTCGGGGCGTCTGCGCGAGGAATTCGATATGCCCCCGCCGGGAGATATTCGTAACTGTATCGTCGCGCTGGCCGACACCGAGCCGTTATTGGAACGGCTCTTCCAGCATCGGTTCGATGCGGTCGGTTCGAGCTTGCACGGGCACTCGTTCGGGAATCTTTTTCTCGCCGCGATGGCCGAGATGACCGGCTCGTTCGAGGAAGCGGTCGCCGAGGTCAGCCGGGTCTTGGCGGTGCGAGGTCAGGTTTTGCCGACCACAGCGGAGAAGGTGACCCTCTGCGCCGACATGAGCGACGGCGCGTTCGTCTGTGGCGAGTCAAATATCACCGATGCCCCTGGCACTATTCAGCGGCTGCATCTGGAAGGAAGACCTGAGGCGAACTCGGCGGCGATCCGCGCGATCCTCGAAGCCGATCTGATCATCCTCGGGCCGGGCAGCCTCTTTACGAGCGTGCTCCCGAATCTCCTGGTCGAGGGGATCGCCCGCGCGGTGCGCGCCGCAGCCGGGAAGGTTGTCTACGTGTGCAACGTCGCCACGCAGCGCGGCGAGACCGACGGCTTCGATGTTGGCGACCATGTGCGCGCCCTGACCAATCACGTCGGGCCGGATCTGCTCGATGCCGTGATGGTCAACGATAACTTCTCGCAGGTCGGACGGATCAAACCGGAGTGGGGCGTCCAGGGTGTACAGATCACCGGCCTCACCGATCTGCCGGGCGACCCGGCGATCCTCTACCGCGATCTGGTCGGGACGGCGACGCCGTTGCGCCACGACTCCGAGAAGCTGGCCGATGCACTCGCCGCGCTTGTCCGACCCCGGCGACGTGACAGGGTCGCGCCTCGCCGCAACGCAGCGACGATCGGGCAGCGTGCCGCACGAGCGCATCGAGAAGACGCCGCTTGACGTAAGGCAACTCACCGGTGATGCCGGTGCGGGACGACAAGCTGCTTCTCCTCCTCGGCTGATGATTTGACGGGGAAATGACAAGGGGCGGGGCGGCGGGCCAAT
>DATCMP010000574.1:0-2019 GCA_036563365.1 Thermomicrobiales bacterium | reverse complement strand
ACTACGACGCCGATACCGTCGGCACGGTGATCCAGTCGTATCTGCGTCGCAGCCAGGGCGATATCGAGGCGATGATCGCGGCGGGGTCGCGCGTGCGGCTGGTGAAGGGCGCGTATGACGAGCCCGCCACGGTCGCCTTCCCGGACAAGGCCGATGTCGATCGCGCCTATCGGATCGAGATGGAGATGTTGCTGGCCCGCGCCCATTACCCCGCGCTGGCGACGCACGACGAGCGGCTGATCGGGCGGGCGCAGGGCTTCGCCGCCGCCGAGGGGATCGGCGAGGAGCGCTTCGAGTTCCAGATGCTCTACGGTGTCCGTCGCGATCTCCAGGAGCGCCTCGCCGCTGAGGGGTACAACGTGCGCTGCTACGTCCCGTATGGCACGCAATGGTATCCCTATTTCATGCGCCGCCTCGCTGAGCGCCCGGCGAATCTCCTCTTCGTCGCCGGGAATTTGTTGAAGTGAGGTAAGCAGTCGGCAGTCGACAGTTGCCAGTCGGTAGTGGTTGGACAATGCCACTCGAGCACCGCGCCGGAAGCGAACCTCTATTATCGACTGCCGACTACCGACTACCGGCTGCCAACTACTCACCTTACTCGGAGATGCTATGGATCTCTTCGCCGGGGCGGCGCACTACTACGCGCGCTACCGCTTGCCATATCCCGCCGCGCTCTTCGATCTGCTCGTGGAGCGCTTCGGGCTCGATGGGGCGAGTCGGGTGCTCGATCTCGGCACCGGCACCGGGCAACTGGCGATCCCGCTGGCCGCGCGTTGCGGCGAGGTCGTGGCGCTGGACATCAGCGCCGAGATGATCGCGGAGGGTGTGCGGAGTGCGTCTAAGGCGGGGGCGACCACCGTGCGCTGGTCCGTCATGGCGGCGGAGGATCTGCCGACCACCCTCGGGCTATTTCAACTGGTGACGATCGGCGCGGCGTTCCACTGGATGGATCGCGACGCGGTGCTGGCTCGCGTGCGGGAGGTGCTGACGGCTAACGGCGGGATCGCGCTGGCCGGCATGGAAACGATCTGGGGCGCACCGGAGCCGTGGGCACAGGCGGTGACGGCGACCGTGCGCCGCTGGCTCGGTGATGAGCGGCGCGCTGGTGCCGGTGTTCACCGGGCCACGCGGGCGAGCGCGCACCGGCCCTTCGGGGAAATCCTTGCCGATGCCGGTTTTGTGGGGATAGAGACGGGCGAATATCGTTACACACACCACTGGGATCTCGACCACATCTGTGGCTACCTCTATTCGACCTCCTATTGCCGCCCCGATCTGCTCGCGGAGCGTCGGCTAGATTTCGAGGCCGATCTGCGCCAAACGTTGCTGGCACTCGATCCCGCTGGCGACTACCCACAGGAACTCTGGGCCGACTACACGTTGGGGTGGCGGCAATGAGTGCCGTGAGCGAGGCCGGGCTCGTCCGTCTTGCCCAGCCCCTCGGTCGCCGTTCGCGCATGAGCCTTGCCGATAGTACCGGGACTATTGCCCCTGCCTCTGCGCCGTGATATTGTGATGGCATTGAGCGTATACGATACGAACGAGGCGCGAATAGCGCTCGGGCGGGGAGAGCGGCCATGCGGTGTGGTCGCCTCTCATGATCGTGCAGCGGCGAGAGGAGCAGCGATGTACAACCCACCACCGACCGGTCAGCCACCATCACCGTTTGGCGGATCGCAACCGCCGGTCAATCTGCAACCGCAGGAAGACAACGACAAGATCATCGCGGCGATCAGCTATATCTTCGCGCCGCTCCTGTCGATCGTCATCCTGGTCACGGACATGAAGAACAAGCCGTTCCTCAAATACCACGCTTATCAGTCGCTGACGTTCGGGATCGCCCTGATCGTCGCCTGGACCCTCGCGTCGTTCCTGGCGGTTGTGTTCATCGGTTGTCTGCTGATGCCGGTCCTGCTGGTGGCGCAGTTCTACTACGCCTATCAGGCGTACTCGAAGGGGATCTTCACGATCCCGCTGGTGACCGACCTGACCGCGAAGTTCTTCACCGATTTCCCCGGC
>DATCMP010000572.1:0-3488 GCA_036563365.1 Thermomicrobiales bacterium | reverse complement strand
TCAGGACCATGCGCTCCAGCGGGGCGATCGCGGCGAGCGTCGCGTTGTCCTCCTCCAGCGAGGGCGAGGTGGCGCGCAGGTTCGCCAGGTGCATGGCGCGCTCAATGCACCTCGTCTCGATGTCGATCGCCTCGCTCACCGCCATCTTCAAGCCATCCGGGGTGGGCAAGCCGTGCTGGCGGCAAGCCTCTCTTCGCCGCTCGCACTCGACCTGCCAGGCGCCGGCGAGCCGAAGCCAGCGCACGCATGCGCGCATGATCTTCTCCCGCCCCCACGTCGCCTCCTCGTCCTCTTCCAGTGCGATCCGCTCCTGGTATACGGCGCGGCGATCGTCGATCGCCCCCATCATCCTCTTCCGCGTCGTGCGAATTGTCTTGGTCTCCATGCCCGCCCCCTTCTTGCTGCGCCCGATGATCGAACACCCAACGAAACGTCTGTTCTAGGACCACACGCCTAATACGCAAGGCAAACCAGCGGTCTCGAAGGGTGTACCGCGCGGACGTTTCTTGCCTCGTCCACAGGATGAACACTATAGTGTGTGGTTGCTTGCTACGCAAATCCTGATACTCCACACATGCACAAGCATATGTTTATGGGGTCACCGACATGACCCCAGAGGAAAGTTTCGGACAAGTTCTGCGAGAGGCGCGACGAGAACGCGGAGTATCGCAGGAACAGCTTGCCTTCGACAGCGGTTATCACCGCAACTTCATCGGCTTGTTAGAGCGTGGCCTGCGTAGCCCATCGTTGAGCACTATTTTTCGCCTGGCAGCGGTACTTGGGATGACCCCAGTTGAACTGATTTCGCGCACGCAGGCGGCGGGACCAACGCTCCGGCCTCGCCGTGGGGTGGAATGATCCCCCGATCACGGGATGACTGACTGATACACGGTACAGGGCGAGGTCAACTCCGGGCACTAAGTTCTGGTTCGCGCGGATCAAACGCGGCATCCGCAGCTGCAAGCCGGATTTCGGGGTGACGAAACTCGATGGAAACTATCGAGTTTCACAAAATCAAGGACTGGAGTCCCATGGGCCATCGGGCCACTCGCTAGCGAAAGATTCGCTAGCATCCGACCGTCAAGCTGCACCTCCTCGACGAGCAGGAATGCTGCGCGTTGGCGTAGAGGAAAGGTGCTCATTTCCGATCGGGCGTCGCGGCCACGACGCTTGCGCTGTTCGTAACGATTGCAATGAACGCCAACATCTCGCGCGCCGACTTTGGGAGCAGGGGGGTTGGGCACGACGCCGCCCCCGCTCCCACCGCTGGCGATCACCGTCAGCCTGTCGGACCGCCGCCTCAAAGGCAACGGCCAGATCAATCTGCTGCCTGCACACGCCTGGTCAAAGCCCAGCGCACCGAGGCAATGTACGCCGCACGTGAAGCCATCCGCCAGCGCACGTGTGCGCCTGATTCACCCGCGTACATCCCCACCGGTCGCGTCCGTGTCGCCGCCGTCGTCCATCGCCCGACCCATTGGGCCACCCCGCGCTCGATGACGACAATCTCTGGCGCGGACTCAAGGCCACCCTCGCCGGTTTCCAGGATGCCCTCGTCGTCCGCAACGATCTCCAGGTCCAACTCGACGACATGCGCTGGGAGAAAGCCGCCTCGACCGCAGGCCGCGTCGTCCTCACCCTCTCCGCCATCCCCGATCCACCGCAGCAACTCTCGCTCAAGGAGGACTGACGCCTAAAGTGCCTCACCCCCCTACATGATTCATGGCTGAACTATGCGATCCGGCATCGCTACTGGAACGCGTAGGAAGAAAGCACCGGGCCGATTTGGCTACTCCGGCCCCTATGCGCGGCCCCGCAGTACTGACACAATACATAGGCACCGCGCAGAGACAGACGGAACAACGGTGAAGGGGGCGACACCTCGCCACATGATGTCGGACACATGCTTGCAACCAAGATGGCAAGGATTGTGGCCTTGGTCAGACTGCCGACTTAGGTGCGACTGTCGGCGAGCACCGCCTCCCCGAAGGCCGCGATGGCCTCCTGCACCCACGGCAGGAGGCCACCGAAGCGGAAGTTGACGACCGCCACGGCGACGCCGGTCGCCGGGTCAGCCCAGGCGCGGCAGCCCGACGACCCACCGTGGCCGAAGGCAGCGGGGCCGGCCGTGGGCGGTACGGCGTGGTAGGGCGGGCCGTCGTAGCGCAGGACCGGCCCTAGCCCGTGCGGCGCGCGGGGCTGGGGGAATGCCCCGATGCCTGCCACCCCTCCGGTCTGGTCGCGCGTGGCCGCCGCGCGCGTCGCGGGGCGCAGGAAGTCAGCTGGGTGGCCCAGGAACGCCCGCACCAGCGCCAGCCCCCCGACGGCGGTGGTCACGAGGCCACCGTTTGGCCGGACGAGCGCGAGGCCGAAGGGGGAGTTGTACGGGTCGAGGTCGGTCCCGCCGTGCGGCCCCGGCACCCCATCGATGTGGGCGACCACCCGGGGCGGCGCGACGCCCATGTAGCCCTCGATGGCGAGCGGGCGAAGGACCAGGGTGTCGAGCGCCTCGGGGAACGGCTGCCCCGTCACGCGCTCTACGATGATGCCGAGGAGGTTGTAGCCGACGTTGCTGTACTCCGACACCTCCCCCGGCGGGCGGGTCGGCGCGGTCCGGAGCGTGGCCCGGGCGATGTCCGCCCAGGTCAGCGCCGCCGTCATCGGCGCGAGTTTCTCTGGGTGGTTGAACGGCAGCCCGGCGGTGTGGGTGAACAAGTGCCGCACCCGGACACCCTCGCGCGCGGCGGCCGCGTCGGGGAGGTGGCGTGCTAACGGGTCGGCCACGTCGAGCGCGCCCGAGTCGACCAGCCGCAGCACCGCGAGGGCGGTGGCGAGCTTGGTCAGCGAGGCGACCGGCGAGAGGGTATCGGCGGCCAAGGGCGTGCCCGCGCCGTCCGTCCCGACGACGATGTGCGCCACCGCGCCGTCGTCACGCGCGAGGGCGGCGACCACGCCGGGGACCTGGCCGCTGGCGACGATTTCCTCCGCCGCCCGCTGGACAGCGGGCCACGATGCTGCGGGTGCCATGCTGCCTCCTCTCATCAGGGTACATGCCGTCGGCGAGCTTTCGTTTCTAGTCCGCTGGAGATTATCGGAACTTGCCACAATCGGTACAAGCATGTGTCCGACATCATACGGCGAGGTGTCAAGGGGGCAGGGGAACGCTCATGGACTGGGGCCACTTGGCGATCGCCATCAGCACACTCGCGCTGAAAGGGATCGTCTATATCATCCTCGGCTTCGTCTTCGCCATCGTCATCTTCAAATACTCGTTCTGGAAGATCGATCGCGACCGCCGCAAGCTCGCCGGGGTGCAGCTGACCGACATCGACCGCATGAGCGGCGAGGGGTTCGAGAGTTACCTGGAGGTCCTCTTCGAGCGGCTCGGCTACGACACCAACACCACCGAGCGCTACGACAAGGGTGCCGATCTCCTCCTCTGTAAGGAAGGCGTCCGCACCGCCGTCCAGGCCAAGTGCCGCGCCAAC
>DATCMP010000570.1:0-10007 GCA_036563365.1 Thermomicrobiales bacterium | reverse complement strand
TGGAACAACGCCTACCGACACGCCCCGCCTTTTGCTTACCCTATTTGACGGTTTCGCTCAGTAGATCCGCGCGCGTAATGTCTCCGGCGCGTGTAGGGTGATCGTGTCGCGGTCGAGGGTCAGCACGCCACGGTCGGCGTAGGCGCTCAGGCAGCGATTCACACTCTCGCGCGTCGCTCCGATCATCGCGGCCAACTCGCTCTGGCTCAGGCGCAGATCGATCCGAATCCCCCCGGCGGTCGCGATCCCGCGTTCATCGGCCAAGGCGAGGAGTTGCTTAGCGACGCGCCCCGGGAGATCGAGGAAGAGAATGTCCTGGATCAGCTCATCGGTGCGTCGTAGCCGTTCGCCGAGGATACTCAGCAGGGCGGTCGCGACTCTTGGGTGTTGCTCCAGCGTCTCCACGAACGGCGCGCGATCGAGGGTAAGCGTCTCCGTCGCTTCGAGCGTGACCGCGCTGGCCGAACGTGCGCCCCCATCGAACAGCGCCATCTCGCCGAAGAAGTCCCCCGTCTTGAGGAGGCCGACGGTCATCTCGCGCCCTTCCGGCGATGCCAGCACCAGCTTGACCAGTCCATTGGTGATGATGTGCAGCGTTGTGCCGGGATCGTCGCGGTGGAAGATCGTTGTACCCGGTCGATACTGGCGCGGTCGCATCCGTTCCGCTAGCGCGGCGAGCTCCCCTTCGGATAAGATCGCTAGGAGCGGTACACGGCGTAACATCGCGATATTCGCCATCGCCATCACCTTTTCTCACGTGCTGCACGCCTCACCCGGTCGTGCCGATTGTACGCGATGCAGTCCTCGCATACACTCCGGTACGAGGCGGTCGCGTTTCCACCCTCCCTCTATCAGTATTGGGGCGAAGTCGGGGCTAAGCGTCACTGAGTAGCGATACCGCAAGTAGGAGGCTTGATGGGCGGCGAGACGATGATCGTGCGCGCGGGGACGTTGATCGACGGGTCCGGCGCGGAACCGCAGCGGGGCGTGGCGCTCACTATTGAACGGGGTCTGGTGACGCACGTCGGGCCGTGGGACGCCGCGCCGCGTGATCTGCCGCAACTCGATCTGGGCGAGTTCTACGTCCTCCCCGGGCTGATTAATATGCACGCCCACACGATCCTCCCCGGCGATGGCACCCCGTTCGCCGAGTGGATGGCCTTGCCGGACGAGTTGCTGCTCTTGCAAGCCCACGTCAACGCGATGACCGCGCTCCACTCGGGCGTGACGACGATCCGCGATTGCGGCGGTAAGGGGCAACTGATGTTCCGGCTGCGCGACGCGATCCGCGCCGGGATCGTCGGCGGCCCCCGCTTCGTCCTTTCCGGTCGCCCGTTGACGATCACCGTGGGGCATTGTCGCTACTTCGGCGGCGAGATCGATGGTGCCGAGGCGATGCGCCATGCGGCACGCCAGCTCCTTGCGGAGGGGGCTGACTTTATCAAGATCATGGCGGCTGGTGGCGGTACGGTCGGCACCTACGCCCAGTATCCCGCCTTCGATCTGGATGAGCTGACGGCGGCGATCCGGGAAGCCCACAAGATCGGTAAACTCGCCTCGTGTCACTGCATCGCCACTGAGTCGATCTCGCTCGCGCTCGATGCGGGCGCGGACCATATCGAGCATTGCTCATTCATGGCCCCGGATCGGCGCTGGCGTTACGATGAGACTCTCGCGCGGCGGGTTGCCGACGCGGGTGTCTATGTCACGCCGACCCTGCAAGTCGGCGTGGACTCGATGGTTAAGATGCAGGAGCGGTACGCGCAGGGGATAGCCACGCCTGAAGAAGCGCAGATCGTGGTCGAAACCCCGGATCGCGACGCCGATACGATTACCAATGCGCGCTATCTGCATGAAGCGGGGGTGCGATTGGTCGCCGGAAACGATGCGGGGTGGCGTTACACCCGCTTCGATAGCCTCTATCGGGAACTGCAACTCCTGGTCGATGCGGGGCTCACGCCGCTGGATGCGATCAGCGCCGCGACGGGTCGTGCCGCCGCTGCCTGCCAACTTGCCGACCAGATCGGCACCCTCGCACCAGGTCGCGTGGCTGATCTGATCGCCGTGCGACGAGACCCGACGAGTGATGTCGCCGCGCTCGATCTGCCGTCGGTGGTGGTGCAAGGCGGGCGTACGGTTGTCGATCGACGTTGAGTCGCGGTGGCACAGGGCACGGGTAAGAGGAGGGTCGGGACACAAGCCCCGACCCTCCTCCGTTTTTCAGCTTCCCAGGTATCCGATGCCCTTAATCCGCGGGTGAGCTCCCCGTTGTTGCCGGAATATCCTCGGCGGTCGGATCGAAATTCTCCGTGCGGTAAGCCGCCGCCTGCTTCTGCCAGAGGTAGACCCCGGCGGCGGTGACCAATGGGATGGCGATCGTGATGATCCACGTCTGCCCCAGCGTCAGGCCGATCGAATCGTAGTAGGCGGCGATGAAGAGCGCGCCGAGATAGGCCATGAAACCGATCCCCAACGCCAGACGGAGCGGGGCTTGGCGCACGGGCTCCAGATACTCGAAGTTCTTCCCGAGGCGGTTGGTCCGATCAAGCCAGGGGGCGACGGTGATGAGTCCGAAAAGGAGCCCGGGGAAGACCAAGCCTCCCAAAAACTCCGGCCCGATGGCGAGGCCACCCGGCAGGGTGAGGGTCGCCTGGGCCGGCACAAGCTTCAAGAAGCCGTAGACCCACATCAGATACCAGTCGGGCTTGACCTCCGGGGTCTGCGGCCCCGGCGGGCCGAAGGCGTCGAGCGGATGGACCGGCACGAAGGCCGAGAGGATGAAGAGGCCGCCGAACATGAAGAAGAGTAATTGTCCGGCCAGGATTGCCTGATAGGGCCAGAGCGACACGCCGAGGACCTTGCCCGGCTCGGCCATCTTTCGGGCGTATCCTGGCTGGGTGTGCTTCTGCTTGATGATCAGGACAAGGTGCAGGCCCATGACGGCGGCGAGCAACGCGGGGACGATGAAGATATGCAGGGTGTACAGGCGCGGCAGGGAGCCGAGTGTCGGGAAGGCCCCACCGAAAACCAATTCGGCGGCGATATTGCCGACCAGCGGAATTGAGCGAGCGATCGAATAGCCGATACCGGTCGCGGTTACCGCATAGGAGTCATACGGTAACGAGTAACCGATGAAACCGGCACCGATCGTGAGGATCAACAGCAAGACACCGATGATCCAGTTCAACTCGCGTGGCTTGCGATACGCACCCGTGAAGAAGACACGCATCGAATGGAGGATAACCGAGGCGATCATCACATGGGCCGCCCAGTGATGGACATTGCGAAAGATATTCGCCACGGGGATCGACTCGATCAACTTCACGCTGGCGTAGGCCTCAGGTAGCCGCTGCCCGGCGTAATCGACCTCGACATTCGAGGGGACGTAGATCAGCCCGAGGTAGGCTCCGGTCGCCACGAGGATGACGAAGCTGAAGATGCACATCTCGCCGAGGAAGAACGAGGTGTGGACCGGGAACGCCTTATGCCCGAACTTCTTGTACAGGCCGTCGACCCCGATCCGCTCATCGAGCCAAGCCACCACGCCGGTATATTGCTTCGGGTCCATTGTCGCTGCCGCGCTTGGCGATACCGGGCGCTCTAGTGGCTCTCCCCCCGGTGTCTTCGTGGTCATTGACGTTCCACGTCGCGGCTGTACTCTTTTTTGACGGGCCATCGCCTTAATCCTTACTTGCGCGGTTGCTTACGCGACGCCGACTTTCGCATCGAATGTGCCGGTGGCGGTGATACTGCCGTCCGCCGCCACGTCGATCGGCAGACCGGGCAATGGTCGCGGTGCGGGGCCGCTGACGACCGCCGCCTTGTTGGCCGGGTCGAAGTGACTGGCGTGGCAAGGGCAGGCGATCCGCTTCTCATTGTCCAGGGTCGCGTAGACGACACAGCCCAGGTGGGTACAAATCGCGCTGTAGGCGACGAGGCCATCTTTGCCCGAGCCCGGCGCGATCCGCACCAGTTCCACCAGATTTTGCTGGTTATCGGCCTTGCCCTTGGGGAACGCCTGTACCGACGTCCCGACCTGAATCGCGCTCGCCAACACCGGGTCACCCGCCGCCGCCCCCGCCGCCGCCGTCGCGTAGACCAGTTGATCGCCCGCGGCGATTTCCTGCACGGTGATCTGGAGCGCCCTGATCGCGAATGCCGGTACGCCGAAGGCCAGCGCGAACGCCCCGGTGCTGGCACCGATCAGCCAGCGCAGCATGTTCCGGCGGCTGAAACGCCCGAAATTATCGTGCTTCTCGTAATCATAATCGTCGTATGGCGGGGCACTGGTCTGCTGATCTCCCCTCGATGCCATTGTCTCTGCTCCTCTGGCCTATGTCGCCCGCAACACCCCATTGTATCGCGGGAAAGTGCCTATTAATACGATGGTTTGGTTCTCCGCCTACCAGGGCACACCATCGTTGCGATCATCGAAGTGAGCCTCGCTGCCGACAAATCCCTCTTTGTAGAAGACCAACAGCAAAGCCATGTCGATCGAACCGAGACCGGCGAGGGTGCCGATCAGGTATGGCTGCCAACCGAGCGCGATCCCGAAGCCGAGAAAACCCGCGATCACCAACAGGAGGATGGTGAAGATGACGATCGCTACGCTGAGCGGATTCGTCAGGCGTGGACGCACGCGGCCCAGATGTAGCTCCCGTCCCTCAAGCAAGACCGAGATGAACCCTTGTACAGCAAAGATCAGCAAGGTCAGCGCGAAGCCGACAAGGCCGATTTCTAATTCGGATAACGCTTCAGGCATAGACCGCTGCCTCCTCTAGTCCGGCGCTCTCACGCTGTGCGCCCGCGCCTCGGTGTCCTCTCGGTGCTCTGGTGACCTACCGTTCGTCGCTCGCTGTCGCAACTTTGGTGCCGTTGTACCGAAAGGACTGGCGTGTGATCCGGGCCCCTCTTAATTGTACGGAGGCCCCCTGAAAAGGACCAGAGGGCTGGTGGTGGCTGACTTCGCCTCGCTGGCGTCGCACGACGAAATGACGGGGGGCTCAGGCGAGCCCCCCGTCAAACAACCGATCGGTTCTATCGATCTGATCAGGAGTAGCGAGCCCGGCGGCGAGGTGCGGCTTTGCCCCCCGCCTTATCGCCGTTCGCTGTCGCACCATCACCGGCTTTCGCGGCCCGGCCCTTCCCGTTCGGCTGCTTCGCCGCCGCATCGATATTCACGACGTGCTTGACGAGGTCGCCGGGATCGCCTTCCATGACCTTGCGGAGCTCGATAATCTGATCGCGGAACTGGCCGGCCTTCTCGAATTCGAGCATCTTGGCCGCCTGTTTCATCTGGCCTTCCAGATCGCGGACGATCCGGGCCAACTCCTCGCGCGGTAGTTCGGCGATCACGCCGGCGCTGCTGCCGCCCTTCGCATCGTAGGCACCGTTCTCCTCGGCAACCTGACGCACGCGATCGGTGAGGTCCTTGATCTCCTTGGTGACACCGCGCGGCGTGATGTTGTGCTCAGCGTTGTATGCCTGCTGGATGGCGCGACGTCGGTAGGTCTCCGAGATCGCGCGTTCCATCGAGCCGGTCATGTTGTCGGCGTAAAGGATTACCTGCCCATTGATATGCCGCGCCGCGCGCCCGATCGTCTGGATCAGCGCGCCCTCCGAACGGAGGAAACCTTCCTTGTCCGCGTCGAAGATGATCACCAGCGACACTTCCGGCAGATCGAGCCCCTCACGCAGGAGGTTGATCCCGACGACGACATCGTAGACCCCGAAGCGGAGATCGCGCAGGATCTCGACTCGCTCCAGCGTCTCGATATCGTGGTGGAGGTATTGCGTGCGGATCCCGGCTTCTTTCAGGTAGTCGGTCAGATCCTCGGCCATCCGCTTCGTCAGCGTCGTCATCAGGACGCGCTGCCCCTGCTTGATCCGCGCCTGTGTCTCGGCCAGGACATCGTCGATCTGTCCAGCGGTCGGGCGTACGCTGATCTCCGGGTCGATCAGCCCCGTCGGGCGGATGACTTGCTGCGCGATATGCTGGCTATGCTGCATCTCGAATGGGCCGGGCGTCGCGGAAACGTAAATCCCTTGCCGGATATGGGCCATGAACTCATCGAATGTCAGCGGGCGGTTATCGAGCGCCGAGGGGAGCCGGAAGCCGTAATCGACCAGGATCTCCTTCCGGCTGCGGTCGCCACCATACATCCCACGCACCTGCGGCAGGGAGATGTGGGACTCGTCGATCAGGACCAGATAGTCATCCGGGAAATAATCGAGGAGGGTCCACGGCTGCTCACCCTGGCCGCGTCGCGCGAGGTGGCGCGAGTAGTTCTCGACGCCGTTGCAGTACCCGACCTGCTGGAGCATCTCCAGGTCGTAGGTCGTGCGCTGCTTCAGCCGCGCGGCTTCCAGGATCTTGCCCTGCGACTCCATCTCTTTGAGGCGCGCCGCCAACTCGGCCTCGATATCCTTGATCGCGTCGCGCAGCTTCTCCTCGGTGGTCACGAAGTGCTTGGCCGGGTAGATGTCGGTCTGTGTCCGCTCGACCAACACCTCGCCAGTCAGCGGATCGACCTCGACAATCCGCTCGATGTCATCGCCGAAGAACGAGATTCGCAACGCGACCTGCTCGTAGGCCGGGAAGATTTCGAGGGTATCACCGCGCACCCGGAAGGTGCCACGCACGAAGTTGACGTCGTTGCGCTCGTATTGGATGTCGATCAGGTGGCGGAGGACTTTATCGCGGCGGACGACCTGGCCGCGTTTCAGCGAGATCACCGTTTTGCCGTATTCCTCCGGCGAGCCGATACCGTAGATGCAGGAGACCGACGCGACGATGATCGTGTCGCGCCGCGTGAGGAGCGAGCGTGTCGCGGCGTGGCGCAGGCGGTCGATCTCCTCGTTGACCTGCGATTCTTTCTCGATATAGGTGTCGGAGCGCGCGACATACGCTTCCGGCTGGTAGTAGTCGTAGTAGGAGACGAAATACTCGACCGCGTTATGGGGAAAGAACTCCTTGAACTCGGCGTAGAGCTGCGCCGCCAACGTTTTGTTGTGGGCCAGGATGAGGGTCGGGCGCTGCACACGCTCGATCACCTTCGACATCGTATAGGTTTTGCCGGAGCCGGTGACGCCGAGCAGGGTCTGATGTTTGAATCCCTTGTTCAATCCGTCGGCCAACTCCTCGATCGCTTTGGGCTGGTCGCCGGTCGGCTCGAAAGGTGACACAACTTGAAAGTCCGGCACGGGCTCCTCCGTTAGTTTTGAGTGGTGTGGCACGGCGAATTGCGGGCAAGAGGGGCGTGTATTGCTTGGGCGCTCGACGCACTCCAACAGGGGTTACCGGTGCGTCGTCGCATGAAACTCTACGGCAAAGTATAGCAGATTTGCCCTTCTCGGACAGTTGTTCGGAACGGCGAGAACAGGAGATTACGGCGTAGGTACGCGAGAATTATCCCGTCTCTCCGTATCATACACGGAGCTGCTCGCTGCCGGGATAATTCCGCTGCCGGGCGCTCAGGGCCTTCTCGGCGTTACGGATGGTTGAATCATCCCCGGACGTAATTCGGGTACGCTGATGCCGACCTCGCGCAGCAGGCTGTACTGGGCGAGGGCGCTATTGAACCACCAACTCAGCTTCCGTTGCGGGGAGATGTTGTGGCTCGGATATCCGATCTCGTTGTCGGCGATAAAGGTCGCGGGGTCGCTGAGGCCCGCAATCAAGTAGTCGGATGGGACGCTGGCGGGATCGCGCGCCGAGCGGACTTGATCGAGGAACATGACATAAGCACAAAAGGCTAACTCGTGATGCAAGGCCAGGAACGATTCACCTTCGCTCGCGAAAGGCCCGATCGGTCGCTGGTTGTAGGTCCCCGTGCGGTGTAAGGCGCGCAATCCGACCGCCGTGAGTGCCGTGGCATCGGGGCAATGCTGAGGGTCGTCGTAGTCGCCGAAGGAGCGTCGCTTCCCGGTGCCATCGATCCCCGCGCCGTAGAGCGGGACGAGGATCCGCCGCTCGGCGAGATCGCTACTCGGGTCGTAGGCGACCGATGGGTTGAGGAACGTATCGTTGAGCACATCACCCTGGAAATACGCGGAGCCGGTATCCCGCAGGAAGCGCGTGAGACGGATGAAGATCTCATCGACGCGCGGATCGCCGGTCTGGTCCTGGTAGGCGAGCAACCCGTCGATCAGCAGGATCGGCATCCAGCCGGAACAGAACGGCTCGTCAATATCCCCCTCCGCGGCCTGCTCGGCGTTATGGATGAAGCAGTTTTGCGGCGGGAACGGCGTCGGGCCGGGATTGATCCCTGCCAGCGCTGCCGCATCGCCGGTGATATGCCGATAGGCGGTCGTCACCAACTCCTCTGTAGCACGCAGATAGGTGGGCTCTCCGGTCAGCAGATGCCCGTAGTACAGCCCTTCCAGCCCGGTGCCGAGCTGCCGTTCGGTCCAGAGCTTGTCCGAGCCGCGCAGGTGTCCGGCGCGGTACGGCGTGATGGTGTATTGATCGTTCAGCCAGAGTTCGGCGATCGCCTCGCCCGCCGCCAGCGCCGATTCGTCCCCCGTGAGTGCGTAGTAGGCGTAGAGTCCGCGCAGGTGGGAGAACTTGTCATCCGGCTCGGGCGTGATGGTGAGAAACCCGCGATTCTCGCCGCGCAACTCGATCTTGCTGGCGTAGTAGGAGCAGGACCGATACCCCTCGCGTAAAAATCGAGCATCGCCGGTCGTCGTCGCGAAGAGGAGATAGGTGGCGCACCGGTCGTACAACCAGCCTTCATAGCCGTTGATCCCCGCTTTCTCGTCGGTATCGTCGGGTCCGACGACCGCCGCGGGATTGAGCGCGTACCTTTCCTGATAGGTCCCCGATAGCCCGAAAGGTGTGGCCTGCTCCGCGATGAATGTCAGCCCGGCGAGATCGGGGCCGATCTGCTCCGTGGCTACCTGATGGCCGAAGATCCCTGTTGACGCCAGGTAGCCGATGGGGAACGTCGCCAGGACCGCCGGTTCCCTGGCGGTGAAGAGCGTGCGTTGCTCGCGCCCGGTCTCGACCAGGGCTGCCCTGCCGCCCTGGGACGTGATCGAGCGTGTCGCCGTGGTCGCGACTGTCGCAGACTCGGCACTCACCGCCGAGTAGGGCACCCGGCTTGGGCCAGGGGCGGTTGCCGTGGCGGGTGTCCCTCCCTGCCAGGAAATTTCTACTTCGGCACAGTCGCCTTGCAGCACCGCTACGGGCAATTGGACGAGGATCGATCGCAGCCCTTTCGGCATCCCATCGGGGCCGTAGTTCGCCAATAACACCCGCGTGGTCGCGGCTACCGGTGTCCCGTTGGCCGTGACGCGCAGGGCGCGCCCATCCGCCAGCGCGCCGGGGGGCAACGGCAAGCCGAATGACACAACCGGACCGGGCGTGAACGTGCGCGCTAAACCGACGCGGACACTCGTGGCCGAATAGCCGACCGGTGCCGCGCACCGAGACGAGGGCGGTGCTGACGAGGGTGGCGGTGACGGCACGAGCCCTGCTGCCGGCCGCGCAACCGGTGTACTTCCCGGGCGCGGCGAGGATACAGCGCCTGGGCTCGACTGCGTCAGGGTGCCGCGGGCCTGCTGCGGTCGGCCACGCACGACGAATGCGGTGCCCGCCATGCCGACCACCAGTGCCAAGACAACCAGGATCGTGCCCGCCAGGAGGATCGAGCGTTTGGGACCGGTCCCGCCACTCCCCGAAGCCATCGCGCACTCCCCGCGTGATATGCTGCATTGAATATTATCGCCACGATACCGAGGCTTGCGGCGGTTGTCTTCCGCTGATCAAGGGGTGCCAACATTTCTTCTTACGCTGATCCACCGCTGGTATCACAGCGATCGATCATCGCGGGTGTTTTCCGTCAACACCCGCGGTCGCCGTGTGCGATTGGGAACGACACGAGCGATCGCTTGGTGTGGCTCTGCGGGGTGGCAGGGTGGGGACCACCGGGGCACCACGGTGGTCCCCAAGTCAGCATATCCTCGTAACGCTGACGCCGCCGGTAGATCGAGCTGCGTCGGCT
>DATCMP010000564.1:0-7338 GCA_036563365.1 Thermomicrobiales bacterium | reverse complement strand
TCGTTGGTTGGCGCGATTTGGCGTACGCCCGCCAGGGGCAATCGCGGAGTTGTCGTGCCTGTATGCCCGATGGCGTTCCCTCGCTTCATCTCGCACCCATGCTCCTCTCACCAGATTGACAAAGGCCCCGGCGCACTTGCACCGGGGCCTTCGCTGTGTGCCATACTCGCCTCGTACTCTACACACGGTATGGGCTAGGTCGTCTTCATCATCGGCAGATCGAGGTTGGTCGAGTGCGCGCCCGCCAGGCGGGTCTTCGGGTTGAGGTGGTGGACCGCGTGGTTGACCGCCGTGATCGCCTCGTGGAAGCCGGTGGCGATCAGTTTGAACTTGGTGGGGTGGGTGACGATGTCACCCGCCGCCCAGATCCCCTCGATGTTGGTCGCCATCGTCAGCGGATCGGCGACGATCTGATTCTTCTGGACCGTCAGCCCCCAACTCTTCAGCGGCCCGAGGTCGGCGACGAAACCGATACTCATGATCACCGCGTCAACCTCGACCCGCTTCAACTCCTGGGTCTTGTTATGGCGGAAGGTGACCGCTTGCAGGATGCCGTTCTCGCCGTGTAGTTCGTGCGATTCGCAGTGGGTGTTGACATCGACACCCGACTCCAACATCTGCTCGACCGACTTCGCGTGGGCGCGGAAATTATCGCTGCGGTGGATCAGGGTCACGCTCTTGGCGATCGGCTTAAGGGTCAGCGCCCAGTCCACCGCCGAGTCGCCGCCGCCGACGATCAGCACGCGCTTGTCGCGGTACGCCTCGTTGCGCGTGACGAAGTAGACGATCTGTCCGCTCTCCTCGAACTCGGCGAGATTCGGGAGGTCGAGTTTTTTGGGCGCGAAAGCCCCGACCCCGGCGCAGATGATCACCGTCTTGCCGTGATGGACTGCCTTATGCGTCGTCAAGCGGAAGACATTATCGTCCGGCAGGTGTTCCAGGTGTTCGCAGCGCTCGCTGAAATGCATCTGCGGGTTGAACTGGCCCGCCTGCTGGACGAGGTTCGCGATCAGGTCTTTGCCGAGGACGGCGGGGAAACCGCCGACGTCGTAGATATATTTCTCCGGGTACATCGCGGTGACCGCGCCGCCCGGCTGCTCCAAGCTATCGACGATGCTGACCGTCGCGCCGCGTAGCCCGGCGTAGAAGGCCGCGAAAAGCCCGGTCGGCCCGCCGCCGATGACCAGCACATCGACCACGTTTGCCGGACCGTCGCCCTGCTGGTGACTGCTCACGCCGTTGGCCGTCCCCCCCGCCGCTTCCGCCATGTCGTTCGTACTCCTTTTCGAGCGCTACCCGCGCTAGCGGTGCTCGCCCTCTCTGCGTCGCCGCCCAGGGCGTGAGGCGCGCTCAGCCCGTTGATGCGTGCCGGATTACACCGCCCTGAAAGTCCTTTAAGTATACCATTTGCCCTTCGGCCTGCCCCCGGGTGCGGCGGGTTTATCGTGTCCACCTGCGCGTGGTCAAGCCACGCAAGGAAAGGGTCGGATGTGTGCAAGGGGCGCGGGTGCGAGGGCGACGTGGGGGTGTGGCCGGGCGGCAATTACGGTTGCTGGGAGCGGGGATTGTCGGGTAGGGCGGCGATCGTGCGGCTGAGGGCATCGTAGAGCCAGTCAAGGGTGTCCGGGTCCAGCGGGGGCCACTGGCGGAAGTACAACTCGTCCGTGTCGGACTCGATCGCCTCGCGCACGTTGTACCCGGCGCGCGTCGGTTGTAACGCCCCGGCCTTCAGTTCGACATAGCCTTGCTCGGTCAACTCCTCGACCAATTCCGCCGTCATTGCGGGTTCATGGATCGCTGCCAGTCGGGTGATGAGATCTTCGAGCGTATCGACCTCACCCTGCCAGAGCTCGGTGAGGATCGAAAGATGCGGCGCGGGGAAACGCGCGATCTGCCACGCCCCGATGTGCGCGTCGTCCCGCGCCATCCAGAGGGTGAGGAGGGCGCGTTCGAGGCGCGCGAGTGGGGCTGTGTCTGCGGCGGGTGCGAATGCCGCGATCCGTGCGGCGTAGTGAATGTGGGCGTCGGGGCCACCCGCCCGATCGTCCAGCCCCGCCGCGATCGCGCTGAAGTGATCGGCCAGGCGAACCAGTTCATCGTCCGGCAACGGCCGGAGGCTGGCGAGGTAGGCGACTGCTTCGGTTTCCAGGCGCGTCACGATCGCCCGACCGCGCGGGGTGAGGTTGAGGTGATCGTCTGACCGCGCGAGGAACCCCCCGGCGACCGCTTCATCGAGCCAACCCAGGTGCGTGTCGCGGGTGCTGTACGGTTCGCCTGGGCGCAATCGAGCTGCCGTGCCTCCGGGAGCGCCGCGCTCGGCAACGCGGACCAGCATGAAGAACGCAGGGCGCGATAAGCCCGTCTCGTCGAGGAGAGCCGGGACGCCCGCGTAGCCGCGTCTCCGTCGCGCCAGGAATTGCGGCAGAAGCGGCAGCAGGGCGTGCGGGCTGCGAGGGGGGCTGCTCGTCATCGCGCCCCGCCGGTATGGGCGCGTCGGCAGGTGGTCATCGGCTAGAACTCCTCCAGGCTGTCGCCGAGGACATCGAGGTGTTCGAGGGCCAGGCCGGTGCCGATCGCGACGCAGGAGAGGGGATCATCGGCGACGTAACAGGGGACGCCGGTCACCTCGGTCAGCAGGTCGTTGAGGTTGCGAAGCATCGCGCCGCCGCCGGTGAGGACCATCCCCTTGTCGATGATGTCGCTCGATAATTCGGGCGGTGTCTCTTCGAGGACCGCGCGCACCGCGCCGATGATCGCTTCCAAGGGCTCGGTGATCGCCTCGGTGATCTCGTTGGAGTGGATCTGCACCGTGCGCGGCAGGCCCGCGACCTGATCGCGCCCGCGCACGTCCATCACGATGTCTTCTTCGAGCGGCATCGCCGAGCCGATCGCGATCTTGACCTCTTCGGCGGTCCGGTCACCGATCGCCCGGTTGTAATGCCGCTTGATATAGGTGGCGATCGCCTCATCGAATTTGTTGCCGCCGACCCGCAGCGACTTGGCGACGACGATCCCGTTGAGCGAGATGACCGCGATCTCGGTCGTGCCGCCGCCGATGTCGATCACCATGTTACCGCTCGGATCGGCTACGGGCACGCGCGCCCCGATCGCGGCGGCGAGCGGCTCGCGGATCAGGTAGACGCGCCGCGCCCCGGCGTGCAGGGCGGCGTCGCGCACGGCGCGCGTCTCCACGCCGGTGGTGCCAGCCGGGACGCAGATCATCACCTCGGGCTTGATCAACGAGAAGCGCCCGCAGGACTTGTCGATGAAATACTTGAGCATCGCCTGCGTGACCATGTAATCGGCGATCACGCCATCGCGCAGGGGGCGCACGACCTCGATCGTGCCGGGGGTGCGCCCGAGCATGTCGCGCGCTTCGACGCCGACGGCCTTGACCTTGCCATCTTTCGTCGAGATCGCCACCATCGACGGCTCGTTGATGACGATCCCGCGCCCGCGCACATAGACCAGGACATTCGCGGTCCCGAGGTCGATCCCGATTTGTTTCGCCACCGTTCTTGCTCCCCTATTCGAACCGTCGCAGAGTGCTGGCCGAAGAAAATACGGCTGTCATCCGGGGTAGCAAGTAGAAAGAACCCGGGACCGCGAACAGCGATGGCTCTCGACAGGGACTCTGCTGAAGGATTATTGCTGCTGCACCGAGGCACCCCGGCGACGCCGCTGCGCGACACGCAGGCGTACCGTGGAACGCTGCATCGCGGCCTGCGCCAGCGCCGGACTGATCGTCCTGCGCGGGTCGGCCAGCGTCGCCTCGGCACGCTGACGCGCATCCTCGGCACGGGCGATGTCGATCTCCTCGCTGCGCTCCGCCGTATCGGCCAGGACCATCACGCGGTCGGGGCCGACTTGCAGGAAGCCGCCGCCGATCGCAAATACTTCTTCGTTGCCGCCCTTGGTGATCCGAAGCTCACCGGGCACCATCGTGGTGATCAGCGGGGCGTGTTGGGGCAAGATACCGAGTTGCCCTTCGATACCCGGCGCGACGACCATATCGACATTATCCTCGACCAGAACCTCGCGTTCACCGGTGACAATCTCGACCCGTAGCTTGACCATCGCCTGTCCCTCTCTACATTGCACCCGCCCGAGCACCCGCACGACGCCACGCGCGCCGACTAAGGGTAGGTGGTGTGGTTTGCCGCGTCAAGCGCTCGGGGCACGAAACCCCGCCCCCAACAAATGCGGGGGCGGGCTTAACACCCGCCCCCGCATCTTGCCGCTGAATGCCATCGTTGCGGAGTTCGGGCGCGAATTAGCCGCGCTGGCGCAGTTCTTCCGCGCGGGCCAGCACCGTGTCGATGTTGCCCATCATGTAGAACGCTTGCTCCGGCAGATCGTCGTGCTTCCCTTCGAGGATCTCGGCGAACGCGCGCACCGTATCCTCGCGGGAGACGTATTGGCCGGGGGTACCGGTGAACGCCTCGGCGACGAACATCGGTTGCGACAGGAACCGTTCGATCCGCCGGGCGCGGGCCACGGTGACCTTGTCCTCTTCGCCCAACTCCTCGATCCCGAGGATGGCGATGATGTCCTGCAAGTCCTTGTAGCGTTGGAGGATCCGCTTCACGTCCTGCGCCACCCGGTAGTGCTCCTCGCCGACGATCAGCGGGTCGAGGATGCGGGAGGTCGAGGTCAGCGGGTCCACCGCCGGGAAGATCGCGCGGGCGGCGATGGCACGCTCCAGCGCCACCGTACCGTCGAGGTGGGCGAAGGTCGTCGCCGGTGCCGGGTCGGTGTAGTCATCGGCGGGGACATAAACGGCCTGCACCGAGGTGATCGAGCCGCGCGTGGTGGAGGTGATCCGCTCTTGCAACTGGCCCATCTCGGTCGCCAGGGTCGGCTGGTAACCGACGGCGCTCGGCATACGGCCTAGGAGCGCCGACACCTCGGCCCCGGCCTGCACGAAGCGGAAGATGTTGTCGATGAAGAGGAGGACATCGCGGCCCTCGTCGCGGAAGTACTCCGCCATCGTCAGCCCGGTCAGGCCGACGCGGAGGCGCGCACCCGGCGGCTCGTTCATCTGCCCGAAGACCATCGCCGTGTTGTCCATCACGCCGTAGCCCTGCATTTCGCCGTAGAGCGCGGTCCCCTCGCGGGTCCGCTCGCCCACGCCGGTGAAAACGGAGTAACCGCTGTGGACGGCGGCGATGTTGCGGATCAACTCGGCGATCGTGACCGTCTTGCCGACGCCCGCACCGCCGAAGATGCCGACCTTCCCGCCGCGCGTGAACGGCGCGATCAGGTCGATCACCTTGATGCCGGTCTCGAAGACTTCGACCTGCGTGGACTGTTCCTCGAAGGTCGGGGTGGGGCGGTGGATCGGGTAGGTCGTGCCGCCCCCGGCGACCGGTCCCTTGCCATCGATCGTATCGCCGACGACGTTGAAAATCCGCCCGAGCGAGGTCGGGCCGACCGGCACGGTGATCGGTGCGCCGGTGTCGATCGCATCCATCCCACGCCTGAGGCCATCGGTCGTGGACATCGCCACGGCCCGGACCCAGTTGTTGCCGAGGTGCTGCTGCACTTCCAGCGTCAGCGGCTGACCATCGGGCCGGGTGAGGATGAGCGCATTATAGATTTCGGGAAGTCGGTCGGTGGGAAACTCGATATCGACCACCGGGCCGGTGATCTGCACGATCTTCCCCGTCGTGCCGGATGCTGTCGCGGTCATGGTGTCCCCCATGTGAAGTACGAAGTACGAACGACGAAGTACGAAGTGATATGTGCAGTATCCGCTTGCTTAACCTGTACGACGACGCCACTTCGTACTTCGTACGTCGTCGTTCGTACTTCCGGCTAGCCTGCCAGCGCCGCGGCACCGGCCGAGATCTCGCTGACCTCGCTGGTGATCCTCGCCTGGCGGGCCTTGTTGAGCGAGAGTGTGAGCTCGGAGACGAGATCGCGCGCATTGTCGGTGGCGTTACGCATCGCCACCATGCGCGCGCTCTGCTCCGAGGCGATACTTTCGAGGATCGCCCGGTAGACCTGCTGATCGACGTAGCGCGGCAGCAGGGCATTGAGGACGGCGCTCGGGCTCGGCTCGAAGATGAAGTCGGTCGCCGCCGTTTCCCCCTCCGGCGCTTGCACCGGCAGGAGTTGCTGCAACTCGGCCCGCTGCGAGAGGGTGTTGATGAAACGGGTGTAGACCAGATAGACCGCATCGACCTTGCCGGAGATGAAGTCATCCACGGCGACCTGGGCGATCGGGGCGATCTGGTCGAGGGTCGGGTAATCGCCGAGCGCGGTGAACTCGGCCACCACGTCGCGGCGGTTGCGGACCATGAAGTCGCGCCCCTTCTTCCCGACGTTGATCACCTCGACCGGTACCCCCGCCTCGTTGAGCATGTAGCGCGAGGCGCGGCGGATGATGTTCGAGTTGAGGGCACCGCAGAGCCCCTTGTCCGGGGTGATCAGGATGATCGCCGCCCGATTGATCGGGCGCTTATCGAGCAGCGGGAAGCGCTCTTCCCCCTCCGCCTGCCCGGCCACGCCGGACAGGTTGGTGATCACCGCGCCGATCCGCTCGGTATAGGGGCGGGTCGCGGTCACGCGCTGGATAGCGCGACGCATCCGCGAGGCGGCGACCATCTCCATCGCGCGGGTAATCTGCGAGATATTCTTAACGCTGCGGATACGCCCGCGGATTTCGCGGAAACTAGCCACAATACCCCCCAGGGTAGTGACGAATGACGAGTGACGAATGACGAATAAGTGATGGGGAAACCCTTATCGTAAGCGGCTCTCACCGGCCCTATTCGTCATTCGTCATTCGTCATTCGTCATTTCGCAAACCCGACCGTTTGCATGTATTCGCGCGCGCTGGTCGTCAGGCCACCCGTCGAGTCATCGTTGAGTGCGCGGGATTCGCGGATCGTTTCGAGGACCCGCGGATTGTTGGTGTGCAGATAGTCGATGAACCCGCTCTGGAACTCGCTGATCCGCTCAACCGGCACCGTATCGAGGACGCCGTTGTTGACGAGGTAGATGATCGCGACCTGCTCCTCGACCGGCATCGGGCTGTACTGCGGCTGCTTCAAGACTTCCTGCACGCGCAGACCGCGGTCAAGTTGGGCGCGGGTTGCGGGGTCGAGGTCGGAGCCGAACTGCGCGAAGGCCGCGAGGTCGCGGAACTGCGCGAGGTCGAGCTTCATGCGACCGGCGACCGCCTTCATCGCCTTGATCTGGGCGTCGCCACCGACGCGGCTGACGGAGATACCGACGTTGATCGCCGGGCGAATACCGGCGTTGAAGAGATCGGCTTCGAGGAAGATCTGGCCGTCGGTGATCGAGATGACGTTGGTGGGAATGTAGGCCGAG
>DATCMP010000552.1:0-2141 GCA_036563365.1 Thermomicrobiales bacterium | reverse complement strand
TTTCCTCGTTCTCTCGCAACAAAATAGTGGTGATGAGGTGGGCGGGCCGGTGGTCGATGAGCGACGACAAGCGCGACCAACCGGTGAGGGCACCGTGAAGGCCGATCCCCCGGCGGGGACGATCACGCGCTGGGAACATTTTGGCCTGGCCGCGCTCGGCTTGGGGGTTGGTGCGCCGCGCTGTTACCGCCGACGGTCGGCTATCAGGCGGCCGATCGGTCGGGCGATCGCCACTGGCGGTGTGTGCCGGGACATCGCGCCAACCTCGCGACCGATTTGCGGCGGGTGCTGGGCGTGGGCGCGACGCCTTTCGGCACCGTGCGCGGAATTTCTGCGACCTACGGCGGGTGCAGCGACCCTCGGCGGCGTTGACCCGACAGGTGTCCCCCATCGGTTCCTGTGGGGCGACGGAGGGGGCGCTGGCGTCGGGGATCGGGGTGGCTTGCGTTGTGGTCCGCCAAGCACCGCAGTGGCGAATCGATCTTCACCATCCGCAGCGCTACCCCCGACACAAAAGCCGGGGGCGTGATCGTGCGTTACTCGTTGGCACGGAAATGCTGACCGAGAGCGATCAATTGCTGGCCGGTATCGCTCAGCAAGGCGGTGAGGGCGGTGGGGATCGCGACGCCGTCGGCGAGTGGGGCATGCAACGCGGCGAGCGCTTCGGCCAGCAACTTCTCGATCGCGCGCACTTTCGCGTGCGACTGGCAGAGGGCGACCCCTAACGCTTCCCGTTCGGCCTCACCCGGCGCGGTCGCCGCGAGCTGGTTCGGCTTGGGGAAACTGGCGAGCCGATCGAAGGTGTCTCCACCCGCGCTGAAGAACGGGTAGGCGCGCAGCTCGCGCAGCGCGGCGCTGCCCCGTTCTTCCTCGGGGATCAGTACCGGTGGTGGGACGTTCGTCTCGGTACGCCAGGTACGTTGTGGCCGTTCCACAGGCTAACTCCTCGCACGTCGGGCCGCGTATTTACATGTGTACTACTATGACGCCACGATCGGCGCCGTGAAATAGCCCGAAAGTCCCGGTAAGGCGGGACGTTCGGGCTAACTGGTGGGGCTTCCGTACTTCGCTGCGGGCGTACACGGGGCAGGGGCGGGGATGACCTGCGGATCCGTCCTCGCACCGTTACAGGGGGGATCGTGTACGGGGGGCGACCATGCTTGTCGCCCAGGTCCATGCGGCGGGCCGTCCACCTTGCTCTCGGAGCCCGGCTCCGCTGGCGTGCGACCGTTCGTTGCGGGACGGGGCGGGTGCGGCGTTGCGCCTGTGGGAGCCGTCGATCCTAGCGTTCGCGATTGCGGTGCTGTCGCCGACTGTCGCTGCGCGGCCCCTATTGCCCGCTGCGCGAACCGGTCAAGGCAGTCGCCCAGGGGTCGATGTGGGTGAGGGTCGCCATGATGGCGGCGGCCGGCTGCGGGCGGGAGAAGTGATAGCCTTGCGCGAAGTCGCACCCCATCGCGCGGAGTTGGTGGGCCTGGGCGGGCGTCTCCACCCCCTCGGCGATGACGCGCAGCCCGAGGGTGTGGGCCAGGGTGATGATCGCCTCGACGATCGCGGTACTCTCGGCGTCCGTGCCGAGCCCGTCGATGAAGGCGCGGTCGATCTTCAGCGTGTTAACCGGCAACCGCTTGAGATAGGTCAGGGAGGAATAGCCGGTCCCGAAGTCGTCGATGGCGACGTGGATGCCGTGCGCGCGGAGGGTGGTCAGGGTGGCGACGGTCGTGGCGGCGTCGTACATCGCCACACTTTCGGTGATTTCGAGGACCAGATACTCCGCCGCCAACCTCGCCTCGGCGAGCGCGGACACGATCTCGTCCGCCAGCGTGGGCTGCTGGAACTCGTGCGCGGTCAGATTGACGGCCACCACGATCGGCGTACCCGCCTCCTGCCAGGCCCGCGCCTGACGGCAAGCCTCGCGCAGGACCCAGCGCCCCAGGGTGCGGATCTGCCCCGTCTCCTCAGCCAGCGGGATGAACTCGACCGGGGAGATGTCCCCACGCACGGGGTGCTGCCAGCGGAGGAGCGCCTCGACTTTCACCGTGGCTTCGTCGCTGAGATCGACGATCGGCTGATAATGGAGCGAGAGTTCGCCGCGCTCGATCGCCCGGCGTAGATCGCGTTCGAGCGCCAGGCGGCTGACG
>DATCMP010000549.1:0-10072 GCA_036563365.1 Thermomicrobiales bacterium | reverse complement strand
ACCGGGTCGCATCCCGGCATGAAAAGGCCGACCGGCGCATTGAACGTGATGCCAAGGCCGTGATCATCGATCTGACTGTACAGGAGTCGCTGCGTCTGGCGACTAATCCACTGATGCCAGGGACTCGGCGCGGTACTCATGTACAACACCCCGTCGATGATCTCGTAACGCTTGCCGTCGTTCGGCAGCGTATCCCACCGCTCGCGATCCCAGGTCGCTTCGGATGAATGGAGGACCAATTCGGGCGATTCTGTTGTTATGGTCATCGCTCACCCCTCTGCCTGACCGCGCTCGTTTGTCTCTGTCCAGTATAGGACGTCGCGAATGAACCTTCTACGGGCAACAGATAGAGCAGCGCGCCGCACCGGTTTTTGGTGCGGCGCGCTGCTGCCTTTCTCTCGTTATTGCGTGAGAAGCCTGTCAGTCGTGCCGTCCGGCTATCTCTAGGGTTGCGGCTGCGGTCGGCGCGGAACGACCGAGGAGTGCCCGCGCGTGCTCGACCATCTTCTCCGCGGTCAGGCCGCACCAGGCGCGTTGCTGTCCCTGGGAGCCGTGCGGGATCATCTCGTCCGGGACGCCCATCAGGTGGGTCGGGATGACCACACCCTCGCGCGAGAGGAGTTCGAGGACGCCGGCGCCGAAGCCGCCGGCGACGACATTCTCCTCGATCGTGATGAGATGGCCGCAACGGCGCGCCGCGTCGAGGATCAACGCCTCGTCGAGGGGCTTCACCGTGCGGGCGTTGATTACCGTCGCCTCGATCCCCTCGGCGGCGAGCAGCGTCGCCGCTTCCTGCGCGAGCGCGACGAGCGTGCCCACACCGATCAGGGCGATGTCGCCACCCTCGCGCAGGGTTTCCCCCACGCCGATCGGCAGCGGTTGCGGATCTTCATCGAGCGGTACGCCGACCCCGTTGCCGCGCGGGAAGCGGACCGCGATCGGCCCCGCCTCGTAGGCGACGGCGGTGGCGATCATCCGCTGCAATTCGAGTTCGTCTTTCGGGGCCAGGATCGTCATGTTCGGCAGGCAGCGCAGATAGGTCAGGTCGAAGACCCCCTGATGGGTCTTGCCGTCGTCGCCGACGAGTCCGGCGCGATCGAGGGCGAAGATAACCGGCAGGTTCTGGATGCAGACATCGTGGGTGATCTGGTCGAAGGCGCGTTGCAGGAAAGTGGAGTAGATCGCCGCGACCGGGCGCATCCCGTTGCACGCGAGCCCCGCCGCGAAGGTGATCGCGTGTTCCTCGGCGATCCCCACGTCGAAGAAGCGCTGCGGATGGGCTTTCTGGAATTTATCGAGGCTCGTACCGGTGGACATCGCGGCGGTGATCCCGACGAGCCGCTGATCGCGGTTCGCCTGCTGGATCAGCGTCTGCGCGAAGACATCCTGGTATTTCGGCGCAGTCGGCTTAACCCCACCCGCCGGGCTCAACTGGTGCCAGTTCAGCTTCAACGGATCCTTGTCCAGGTCGAGACCTTTCCCCTTGGTGGTCACGACGTGGACGAAGACCGGCTTGTGGTATTCGGCGAGGACGCGCCGCGCCTGTTCGAACGTTTCGAGCAGCGTCGGCAGATCGTGACCATCAACCGGGCCGAGATAGGTGAAGCCCAATTCCTCCCAGATCATCGAGTGGACGACGAACTCCTTGAAGCTGTCCTTCATCCGTCGCCCGATCTCGACGAGCATGTCGCCCGCCGGGAGGTGCTGCAGGACGTCCTCGGTGATCCCCTTGAGCTGGTTGTATTGGGCGTTGGTGCGGACGCGATTGAGGTATTTGGTCATCCCGCCGACATTGGCCGAGATCGACATCTCATTATCGTTGAGGACGACGATCAGCGGCGCGGTCATCTGCCCGGCGTTGTTCAGCGCCTCGTAGGCCATCCCACCGGTGAGGGCGGCATCGCCGAGCACCGCCACGACCGGCCAGCGTACGCCCTTCAATTCATTCGCCGCCGCCATCCCGAGCGCGGCCGAGACGGCGGTAGAAGCGTGACCCGCCCCGAAGGCATCGTGTTCGCTTTCATCGCGCGAGAGGAATGGGGCCAGGCCACCCGCCTTGCGGATCGTCTCGAATTGCTCGCGGCGTCCGGTGATGAGCTTGTGCGGGTATCCTTGATGCCCGACATCCCAGACGATCCGCTCCTGTGGCGAATCGAATGTGCGGTGTAAGGCGAGCGTCAGCTCGACCACGCCGAGCCCCGCCCCGAGGTGTCCACCATTCAGGTTGACGACTCGCCACATTTCGTCGCGAATCTCGCGGGACAAGATTTCCAGTTGCTCGATGGAGAGATCGCGCAGATCGGCAGGGCTATCGATGGTCTCCAATATCATGCGGTATTTCCTTCTCGCCATGTGTGGGCTGCCGCACCAAGGAGGATGATACGGACGACGCAAAGCCCCCGCGATGGTTGCAGCACCGAAGATGCTAGCATGTTGAACGCATGGTCGTCAAATGAGGTTACGTCGGCGCGCCGATGTTCGGGCATCGCCGGGCGTTCCACAGGCCGCGATGCAGCGATGCCATCAAGTCGTAACGCTAGGTGTCGGTTGTCCCGTTGGCGTTGCGCCGTCATCGTAGCGGAGAGCATGGTATCATCCGCCGATGCTCGGAACGTATGGGAGTGTCTGTGGGGAACCGGGTGGCGGGGGCGAGATGGCCGACGTGGACGAGTATCAGGACCGGCGCTTGACGATCCGTGTGGCGCTCGGGCAGCGGGATCTGCGCGACGTGACCGCGATCCGCCGGGCGGTCTTCACCGATGAGCAACACCTGACCGATGTTGTCGATCGCGATCCGTATGATTCTGGCCCGGGTGCGGTACAGATTCTGGCCCTGCTCGATGATCGGCCGGTCGGGGTGGGGCGGTTGCACGTCTCGCGCGGCGAAGGGCAGATCGCCTGGGTGGCGATCTTACCGTCATATCGCGGACAGGGGATCGGCTGGGAGATCATGGATGCCTTGCTCGCCGCGGCGGGTCAGCAAGGGGCGAAGCGTGTTACCCTCAGCGCGCAAACCCATGCGGTCGGGTTCTACCGCCTGCTCGGCTTTCGCACAGTCGGCAAGGTCTGGATGATGAGCGGGATCGAGCATATCACGATGGTGCGCGATCTCGAAGACGAGGTGCGCGATCTCGAAGACGAGGATTGATGGACCGATGTGCCTGTAGGTCCAGGACACCGGAATCCCGCCCATTCTCAATCGCCCGATTTCGCTGGTATACTGCTGGCGAACCGTTCTGATCGCGAGCGCTATCGGTTGTGCCGGTCGGTTGCTGTAGACGATGAGGGGTTGGATGCGCCTGCGACGTGAGGCACGGCGAGTGAGCACGTTGCAGACAGGTGGTAGAAAAGCGCGATGAATGAAGAGCAGCGTGCAGTCCTCGCGGCAATCCACCGCATGGAAGGGAATCCCGGCACACTGATCGACGAATATACGGTCGCGCGCTCCGCCGACATCGTGACAACCGACCTGACCGGCAACGAATATCTGCAATCGTCCGCACGCGAGCGGATCCGGCATACGCTCGACGAATTGGAAGTGTTAGGACTGATCCGGCTCGATCGCGAGGGCTATTGGCGACCGCGCACGACCCTCAGCGGGCGCCGATCGCTCCAACGTCCGCTCGTGGCCTTGCCCTCGACACGGCCCCGCCCGATACCCCCTGCCGACCCGGAACTGGTCGCTAGTCGCCAAGCCGACACGGAAGTCGCCTTGCCCCCGCCAACCGAACAGGCGATTAACGAGCGGGGCCGCTGGCCCGCCTGGTGGCCCGCCGCCCTCCGCATCGGCGATCCGTCGCTGACGCCGATCCTCGCGCCGGTGTTGGCTATTCTGGTGCTGGTGCTGGTCTTTGCGGTCGGGGCGCGGGTTCTCGGCGGCGGCACGGGCGCGGCCACCCCTTCACCGGGGGCGAATGGTGCCTCAACAACTATCGCCGGGGGGCAACCCCCGCCCCCCACCGCCCAGGTCGCTCCCACCGTCGGGTCGAACGGGGCTAATCCTGGCGGTGCTGCGGGTACGCCGCGTCCGCCGACGCCGACACGCGCGGCCCTGACGCCGACACCCGGCAACCGCGCCCCAACGCCAACCGCCGGACCGAGTGTGGCGCGGGTGATGGTCGCAAATACCGACAACAAGGGCGCGTTTGTTTACGTGTTGCCAGCCGGGGAGCGGCGCTTCGCCATCCCGGAGGGCTTTGTCCTCGAGGTGATCGGCCCGGATGAGCGCGACACCAAGGGGCAAAACTGGAAGCACATCCGGTATCTTGATTTCGAGGGCTGGATCCCGGAGGAATATACGGTACCCGCGGGGTAATGGACCCCCGTGCCCCCTCGTTTTCCTCGCATACGGGATGGGTAGCTCTACACGCTTGACCGGGTGGGCCACCGACGCTCGGTGGCCCGCTCCCTTGCCCGCTCCCTAATGGCGCGCGGCTGTTGCCGCCGCCGGGGCAATCCGCCGCCCAAGCAGCAATTTCAGCATCCCCAGGACCAGGCGTTTGCCGCGTGCGCCGATCTCGGCGACCGGCCCGGCGCAGGAGGGGCAGCCCTCGGCGCAGGGGCAGGCGTTGATCAGGTCGTGCGCCGCTTCGAGCAACGTCTCGTGCGTGTCGTAAAGCTTCTGGCTGAAGCCGATCCCGCCGGGTATCTTGTCGAAGATCGTGACCGTGCCGCGCCCGGTGAACGGCGATTTCACCTCGGCGTGGACCCCGATGTCGCGCGGGTCGCACATCAGATAAAGCGGCGCGACGACCGCCAGTAGGTTGGTCAGGCCGATGAGCGCCCCTTGCAACTCCGCGACTTGCATCCGGTCGGTGAGGGCGTGGGGTAGGCAGAGCCAGTACGCGCCGGTGTGTAATTGTGTCTCCGGCAGATGGATTTCGCCCCAGCCGATATTCTCGTGCGTGTGCAACTTGATCTTCTTGTATTTCGTCGGCAGCGCCCCGACCAGCACCTCGCCATGTCCGCGCGGCGAGCCGATCGGCTCGGGCGAGAACTGTTCGAGGACCTGGACGCGCACGGCGATGTCGGCATCCGTGTAATAGTCCACCGCGACGCCATGCACGTAGGCTTTCTGCTCCTCCGGATCGTAGCGATCGACGTGGAACTGCTGGCCTTCGTGGAAATAGATCGCCTCGGTATGGACGAGCATCGGGGCGCTGAACTCATCCACCTCCCCGATAACGCGCGGGCGGGCGCGATCGCTCTCGTCGATGATCACCACGTTGTCGCGGGCGGCGGTACGCAGGCTGATCTCCTCGGCGGGGTACGCTTGATCGGTCCAGTGCCAGACCTCCTCGACCTCCTGGATGACGCTGTCCTCGCCGAGCATTTGCAGCGCGGCCAGCACCGTCCCCGCCTCGGCGGTGCCGAAAAGCGGATCGTCGCCCCCTTCCTCGCGGGTGTCGAAGGGCAGCTCGAAGGCGGCGCATTTCAGGTGGCTGAGGAGGATCAGCAGATTATCGGGGTTGATCAGCCCATGTTCCGGCGCGCGGTCGAAGAAATACTCCGGGTGGCCCATGATGAACTGATCGAGCGGGTTCGACGAGCCGATCAGGATCGCCGCCGCGACCCCCTGGCGGCGTCCGGCGCGTCCGGCCTGCTGCCAGGTGGAGGCGACGGTGCCCGGATAGCCGGTCATCACGCAGGCGTCGAGCGAGCCGATATCGACGCCGAGTTCCAGGGCGTTGGTGCTGACGACCCCGGTGATCGCCCCGTCGCGCAGCCCCGACTCGATCTGGCGGCGTTGGTTGGGCAAGTAGCCGCCGCGATAACCACGCACCGTCGCCTCGCGATCGGTGCCGGGCGGCAACGATTCGCGCAGATAGGTCAGCAGCACCTCGGCGGTCGTCCGCGCCCGCGCGAAGACGATCGTGTGGATCCGGTTGCGGATCAACTCGCTCGCCACCGTGGAGGCTTCGAGGATCGAACTGCGCCGAATCCCCAATTCGGCGTTGACGACTGGTGGATTGTAGAAGATGAACTCCCGCCGGCCGCGCGGTGCGCCGTTGCGCTCGATCGTCGTCACCCCGCCCGGTGCGCCGATGATCCGCTCGGCCAACTCGCCCGGATTGGCGATCGTCGCCGAGCAGAGGATGAAGATCGGATCGGAGCCGTAGAAGCGGCAGATGCGACGCAAGCGGCGGATGACGTTGGCGACGTGCGAGCCGAAGACGCCGCGATAGCCATGCAACTCGTCGATGACGACATACCGGAGCGACTCGAAGAGCCGCACCCACTTGGTGTGGTGCGGCAGGATCCCCGAGTGCAGCATGTCGGGGTTGGTGATGACCACATGGCCGGCGGTACGGATCAGCTTGCGGGCCGATGCCGGGGTGTCGCCGTCATAGGTATGCGCCTTGACCGGTCCTGCTTGTTGTTCGTCCGCCGATCCTCTCCCGGCGTTTGGCATAGCCTGTGATCCAAGATCGGCGGCGAAACGCCGCAGCACCGCCGCTTGATCCTGGGCGAGGGCTTTCGTCGGGAACAGGTAGAGGGCGCGAGCACCGTCATCCTGAAGGATGGCGTTCAGGACCGGCAGGGTATAGCAGAGGGTTTTGCCGGAGGCAGTCGGCGTGACGATACAGGTATGTTTCCCCGCAGTAATACTCTCGAACGCCGCCGCCTGATGCGAATAGAGGCGCGCGAATCCCTGCTTGTCGAGGGCGGCGACGAGGCGCGGATCGAGCCCCGCTGGCAACGGCGCATATTCGGCTTCGACCGCCTCTTGCGTATGCCAGTGGACGATATTGCGGCGGCGTTGCGGGTT
This sequence comes from Thermomicrobiales bacterium, assembly GCA_036563365.1. Classification (GTDB taxonomy): domain Bacteria; phylum Chloroflexota; class Chloroflexia; order Thermomicrobiales; family CADCWN01; genus CADCWN01. The sequence goes on along the minus strand of DATCMP010000549.1, from coordinate 3,303 downwards.
CGCGCGCCAGGTTTCGAGAAGCTGTTCCAGGTTCATCGGTGTTGCCCTCACGGCACTGCATGATAGACGAAGCGGAGCGTATGTACACTCGGTTCAGTATACCGCACGGAGATAGGAGGGCTTGCCACCAGCGGGTGGTCGTGAGCGGTGGCGCTGGAAAGCCCACCCGAATCGGTGCGAGGAAGGGGATATACGCAAAAGCCGTCCGGGGCAATTGCCCCGGACGGCCCATGAGATCCTATGGCGATGCTAGCGACTAACCCCGCTTACGGGTTCTTGCGATCGTTGCCGTTCACGGCGTCGCCGACGCGATCGACCACGTCGTTGACCTTCTCTTTGGCGTCGCCCTTGAACTGGTTGCCCTGGCCGCGCGCTTGATCAGCGTGGCCCTCAGCGGTCATGCCAGGGTCGTCGGTTGCGTTGCCAACGGCTTCTTTCGCCTTGCCCATCGCATCCTGCGCCGCACCCTTCAGTTTATCGCCTAAGCCTGACATCGTTGGCTCCCTTACGTATTCACGGTAGCTATTCGGTCGCTCTCGTCACCCGGAAGGGGTTGAACGCCCCTGGGGACGGTTAGACTCGTGAACTGGAACTCGCGGCGCGCAGCGCGTAGAGGATGATCACCGCGCCGATGATCGCCACGATCAGCGAACCGATGAAGCTCGCGCCGACGCCCAGGTTAAAGACCGAGTTCAGTAGCCAACCGCCGAGGATACCGCCGAGGATACCGACGATGATCGCGCCGATGGTGCCACCGGGCGTGCGACCCGGTACGATCAGGCTCGCGATGCCACCGGCGATTGCGCCAACGATCAGCCAGCCGATGATTGTGCCCATGAGAGATCCTCCTATGTGCTACTGGACCACTCCATCGGAACACCCGATGGACGAGAACCCTACCGATATGTACGCTGATCCACGTTGCGGGTGACGCTGACGCCACTTGTCGGGCGATCGATCACCAACTGGACCAGTTTGATAAGGAGCCAGCCGAGCAGCAGGTAGATGGCGATCGCGAGAATCGAGGAGAGCTCGAAGACCGCGCCATTCCCCGCCGCCGGGGTACCGAAGATATTCTGGAACGGCCCGACGAGCGGACCGGTGACGTTGTAGATGAAGCGTGTGAACCCGCTCTCGGTGTTCGCCGCGAGTAACTTGAGCACGACGCGGATAGCGATCAGGATGGCGATGACGCCGATAATCAGTGAAAGAAGACCGCTCAACCAATCGGCGGTCGACCGACGCGCCTCGACCCGATCAACTATCGCTGCGGTGCCGACATCCTGGCCGATCACGGTGCCGTCGCGGGTGATGACATCCTGGTGTTCGTTGCGAACGACCATCTCCTGGTCGGCGTCGCGTCCGTGCGGATCGGCCGGACTATTTCGCATCGTAGCTACCCTCCTGTGACGGGGACACCTGTTCGCACGATCCGGTTTACGAACGCCGTCACGTTTTCAGTGTCCCTATACGCAGAAGTGATGCCACGGTACCATCGTACTTGGGGGCGAGAGCCGCCAACCAACCCGTTCCCGTTGGGGCCGCTCAACCAGCGAGGAGGACCATCTCGGAAGAGAAGCCGGGGCCGAATACCGTCATCAGCCCGTGCTCGCCGGGGGCGATACCGGCGTTGACGAACCGCTCCAGGACGAACAAAACCGTGGCGGAGGACATGTTCCCCCATTGGCGCAAGACCGCGCGGCTGTGGCCGAGGGCGCATTCGGGCAGTTTCCCCGCCTTCTCGAATGCCCCGAGTACCTTCGCGCCGCCCGGATGGTAGATGTGGTGGTCGATCTCGCCGAGCGACAGGCCATGCTGCCCCAAGAATCCCTCGGCCAGGGGTTGGAAGCTTTCGTGTACCAGCGCGGGAATCCGTGTGCCGAAGACAACCTTCATCCCGCTATCCACGATGTCCCAGCCCATCAGCTCGAAGGAATCCGGGAAGAGGGTGCTCTCGCTGGCGATGATCGTCGGGCCGGTGCCGCCGACTTCGTCACCCTCGACGACAACTGCGGCGGCTCCATCGGCGAACAGCGAGGAGGCGACCAGGTTGCGCGGCGAGCGATCGCCGAACTGGAACGTGAGGGAACAGAGCTCGACGCAAACCAAGAGCGCCCGTTCGCGCGGGAAGGCGCGGGCGTGATCGGCGGCGCGCGTCAACCCGACCGCGCCGCCGGCGCAACCGAGACCCCAGATCGGCGTTCGCCGCGTGTGGCGCGGCAGTCCCAATTCGGCCATGATCCGGGCGTCCAGCGATGGGGCCGCGAGCCCGGTCGTCGAGACGAAGATGATGTGTCCGATCTCCTCGGGGGCGAGGTCGGCCGCCGCAAGGGCGCGGCGTGCCGCCTCCGCGCCGAGCGTACAGGCGGCCTCGATCCAGCGATCGTTGCACTCCCCCCAGCTATGCGCCTTGGTGAACCATTCGGGCGGCACCGCGAGCGCTCGGGTATCGATCTCGGCATGCGCGAAAACGCTGAGATAGCGCTCGACCTCCTTGATCTCGCTGGCGAAGAATCTGCGGGCCATCTCCCGCGCCTCATCCTGGCGCAGCACGTAGGGTGGCGTCGCGGTTGCGACACCGGCGATTCGAGGCATGAATAGCGTACTCCAGGTCGCTCGCACGCGATCATGCGGTGCGGGGGCGACAATACCGTGGTGCGGGCCGTGCGAAAGTGTCCGGAGCGGCGTGGGGGAGATAGCGCCACATCGCTTGGTACCCGCCGCCCGCCGCCGCGATGGGGCGCGGTACCCCTGACTTCCCGCGGATATTCCGCAACTTGTGTGCCGGGAGGGGCTGAGCGATGACCGGTGGGACAACTATGGCCGCCGCGCCCGAACCCGCACGTCCGATCGGTGCGACAGTCGAGGCCAACGGGCCGTTCGAGACGCTCCACACCGGTTGTTGCATCGTCGGCGGCGGGCCGGGGGGGCTCGTGCTGGCCCTGTTGCTGGGGCGGCGCGGCGTGCCGGTCATCCTCTTGGAGGCGCATCGGGACTTCGCCCGCGAATTCAGGGGCAATACCCTGAACCCCGCGACGCTGGCGATCATGGATGAACTTGGCTTGGCCGACCAATTGCTGCAACTCCGCCACACGAAAGCGCGACGTTTCGTCGCGCACACCGCCAGCGGTGCGACGACCTTCGCGAACTTCGAGCGGTTGCGGACGCCCTATCGTTTCGTGGCGATGCTGCCACAGTCTGCTTTCCTCGCCCGCCTCGCCGTTGAGGCGGGTCGGCTGCCCGGTGTGCGGATCGTGATGGGGGCACGCGCGGAGGAATTGATCGAGGAAGGCGGGGTCGTGC
>DATCMP010000545.1:0-2638 GCA_036563365.1 Thermomicrobiales bacterium | reverse complement strand
GGTCAGCGTGGCGAGTTGCGTGTCGTCGCCGAGGATCGGGAAGCCGCCGATCGTCTCCTCGCCGAGCGCGGCCTGCCCGTTCTGGCCGTGCCGTAGTACGCCCACGATCTCGTAGCCGAGCCAGGGCGAGCGCGCGATCGTCTCCAAGACCAGCTTGCCGGTCTTGCCCGCCCCGATGACGAGCAAGCGGTCGCGCGCCACTTCCCGCTTACGTAAGGCCCCGACCACCTCACCATGCACGAAGCGGCCGACCGTCACCAGCGCGATACAGAGGATCCAGCCGATGATCAACATCTGGCGCGAGTAGATGAACCGATTGCCCAGCAGCATCGAGTTGAGCGCGATCGACAGCACCAGGCCGATCGAGACGGCGGCGCTGACGCGGTAGAACTGATCGACCCGCGAGACGCCGCGCCGGAGGTTGTAGAGGCCGACGAGGTTAAAGGTGACGAGCAGGGTCACCACCACGACCGCCAGCATGATCTCATAGGTGGCGCGGCTCGGCTCCTGGAAGGCGCTGAAGAGGTCGATGCTGGCCCGCAACTGATAGGCGGCCAGGAATGCGGCCACGATCATCAGCGCATCGACGGCCCCGCGCGAGAGGACCACCGCGAGATTGAGCCAGCGCTTCACCGCCGCGCGCCCGACGACCGGGTGCCAGTCCAAGTTGGCGACGGGGAGGCCACCGTCGGGTGTTATCTCCGGGGCGCGTAGCCACCTCGGGCGCTCGCGCGGCGCGATTGTCGCCCGGCGGCGATCGATGTCCGATTTCATCACGCCACCCGTTTTTTGGCTGCGGGACGGAGCAGATTGAGGCCGAGGGCTACCGTCCCTCGTGCCGCAATACCGACCGTGACGAGCCAATTTAAGAGGCGCGGCGAGCGGGAAGCGTAGTGTTTGCGATAAAAAAGATACATCGCGCGATAAAACTCGAAAATCATCCGTCCGCTCTGGCGAGCACTGGTCGCACCTTTCTGATGCAACACACACGTTGCCGGATTATAGAAGATCTGCCAACCCGCCGCCTTGATCCGATACGCCCAGTCGAGATCTTCGCCATACATGAAGAACTCCTCATCGAGCAGCCCCACCATATCGATCGCGGTCAGACGGACGAGCATACAGGCCCCGGTGACGGCATCCACCTCGGTTAACGCACGATCATCGAGATTCGTCAGGTTGTAGGCGGCGAACCGCGCATGGCCCGGGAAGCGCCGACTCAGGCCGAACAATTTGAAGAAGGCGTTCGCCGGTGTCGGGAACGAGCGGCGGCAGGCGAGATCGAGCGTGCCATCCGGCTTCTCGACGCGCGGGCCAACGACACCAACGGTTGGCCGCGCTTCGGCGAAATCGACCAAGGTCTCGATCGTCTCCGGTGCCACGAAGAGATCGCTATTGACGAGCAGGATGTAACGATGCTCGCGCACCGCGCCGGTCGGCGTATCGGCGACGAGCGGGCGCAGCGCCAGGTTGTTGCCACCGGAGAAGCCGAGGTTGCGTTCGGAGCGTTTTGCGCGCACCTGGGGATAGTGCTCGTGCAGGAGGGCGAGGGGGGGTTCGGCGGAACCGTTGTCGACAACGGTGACGTCGAAAGGGTGGTGACAATGGCTGGCGAAGAGGTGGTCAAGGCACTGCCGGAGGAGCCCGACAGTATTATAGTTGACGACGACAACGTGAACGTTCGCCATGGCGCTATTCTACGCCCCCTAAGCCCGTTGCACCAGTCCCTTTTTGCTCGGTTTGGAGGGCAATTTCCCCGCACATCCCACCACGGGTAGAACGGGTGGATTCGCCGATGGTTGCGCTCAACATCTTGGGCCCTCCTAACGCGCACTTTTGCGCCTGTCGTCCCTTCGCTACGGTTATGTCTCGCAGAACTGGGGCCACCAGCCGGGAAGAGTGGGTTGTGTCTGATTTCTGCGTCGGGGTGCGCCAATGCCGCTAGCACCCCACACGGTTCTTTGGTACAGTCCTTGCGCTGATGCAGCGTGATGACCGTGTCCGTTGCGTAGCCGCCCGTTGTAGAGCGCGATGCGGTGAGTGGCGATGGGCGAGCGATGCAGTCGCTGTCACGCTTTGAGCAACGTCTGTAGATCGAGAGGAGATGGGACACAATGGCAGGGCTTTTTGGTCGCGGTAAAGTGGTCGATGCCGAGGAGTTGCAGCACAACCTGCAGGAGCGCCAGACCGCGCTGATGGCACGGCTGGAAGAGATCGAGTCGAGCAAGAAGGGCGGTGGCGGTCGCTTCTTCCTGGGCCTCCTGTTCGGTGGCGCACTCGCCGGTGCCGCAGTTTACCTGTCCGACGCCGAGCGTCGCCAGACCGTGATGGGTGCGGCCGGTTCGCTGACCGGTGGTGGTGCCGATGAGAGCGTCGAGCGCGACCAGGCCGTGACCAGCCGGGTCGAGGCCGCGCTGTTCAGCAACGGCAGCACGCCGAAAGACCAGATCAACATCAACACCGTCGATGGGGTCGTCTACGTGCGCGGCACGATCGGCACCAAGGAACAGATCGACGAGATCGAGCGCCGGGTCAAGGGCGTCGAAGGGGTCGATGCGGTGATCAATCTCCTGCGGTTGCCCGCGCCGGCGAAGTAAGCCTACACCGCATAATACACCTTCAGCGGCGGGCGGATGCC
>DATCMP010000543.1:0-1521 GCA_036563365.1 Thermomicrobiales bacterium | reverse complement strand
CCCGGGTGCTCTGGGATGCGGCGCGACTCGACCAACTCGGGGCGACGGGGATCGCGGGAGCGCTGCTGGAAGGGTCCGGCGGTGAGGGCGAGTGGCATGAGCGGGTCGATCCGTTCGCGTTGCTGCGCGAGCCCGAGCCGGACCGGTATGCGGTCGATCGGCTCTACGCGCGGGTGGCGACCCTGCCGCAGGAGATGCAGACCCCGACCGCGCGCGGGCTGGCGATGCGGCGGGCCGGGATCATGCTCTTTTTCCTCGAAGCGCTGCGGGAGGAATTTGCTGAGGGCTTGCCCGATGCCATGCTGCCGGAGGGGGACTGGCTGGTGCCGCGCGAGGCGGAATGATCGCCCTTCGGCGCTCTAGCGATCCGATTCATCGCGCACGACCTTGCGCTGGTCGTCGGGTCGCGCGGCGCGTCCTCGCTACTTGGTGACTTGCTGGTGTTCGCGGGCGAGGAGGAGGCCGGTGAGGGTCTTGGCGTCGGCGATCTCGCCGCGCGCGATCAGGGTCGGCAGTTCGGCGAGGTCGATCTCTTCGAGGGTGATCGCCTCGTCGTCCATCAGGTTCTGCGCGCCGCCGGTGAGGCCGGTGGCGAGGAAGAGGGTGATTTGCTCGGTGCAGAAGCCGGGGGCGGTGTAGAAGGTGACGAGGCGCGCGAGCTGCGCGGCGCGATAGCCGGTCTCTTCCTGGAGTTCGCGCATGGCGGCGTCTTCGATCGCTTCGCCCGGCTGATCGAGGGTGCCGGCGGGGATTTCGAGGAGGGTGCGCCCGGCGGCGTGGCGATACTGGCGAACCATGATCACCCGCCCGTTGGGGAGGATCGGGACTATGGCGACCGCGCCGGGGTGGAGGACGACCTCGCGCACCGACTCGCGGCCATTCTCCAGGCGGACCTGATCGCGCCGCATCGTCAGGAGTTTGCCGGCGTAGATCGTCTCGCTGCCGATGATCGCTTCGCCGCCCGGTTGCCCGCCGCTCATCGCTCGCCTCCTTCGTGCTCCGTGTTTGCTTTCTCATCATGGTGTCTGCCGGAAATACAGCACGGCACCCGAAGGTGCCGCGAACGTCTGCTGCTGGATTGTTTTGGAGGCGCCGAGGGGACTCGAACCCCTGGTGGAGGTTTTGCAGACCTCTGCCTTACCACTTGGCTACGGCGCCGCAGCGGGGCGTGATCCCTTTCGCAGCCGCGTCAGTGTACCACAGGGGGGGTAGGGCGACAACCGAGCGGGAAGCGGGTGAGCAGGTCGGTCGGGTTGCAACCGTTCGACACACCATAGGCCGAGGAATACGTTGGGGCGATCCGCGTCGGCGATCCTGGCGGAACAGTAGGAGCAGCGGGGCCGGGTTTTCTACCCAGCCCCGCCCCTTGCTCTGTTACGGGGTAACGCCATCCCACCTGGTGTAGACGACGATACGGTTGTTGTAGGAAGCGCTGGTCGGGTCGAAGTCGCCGATGCAGGAGATCAGGTTGAGGTTGGTGTCGGAGGTCGCGCCGAAGATCTGCTGCAACGGCGCGCCTTC
>DATCMP010000542.1:0-5912 GCA_036563365.1 Thermomicrobiales bacterium | reverse complement strand
ACGTTGTGCCGCCCCCTCCACTGTTGTTCACCGTATGCCGAGCGGGTATCACGCTACCATCCCGCTCGGCCGCTCGACTCCGGAATCGCTATTCGTCCTTCGCCGCCTCGGCCTCGGTCGCCCCACCGCGACGCCGACGCTTGGGACGTGCGGCCTCTTCTTCCAGCAAGACACGGCGCAGGACCTTCCCGGTGAGCGTCTTTGGCAGGCTCTCGCGGAATTCGATCTGGCGTGGCACCTTGTATTTCGCCAGTCGTTCGCCGCAATAGGTGAGGACATCGCGCCGGGTCAATGTCTCGCCCGCGCGCGGCACGATGTACGCCTTCACCACCTGCCCCGCGACCTCGTGCGCCACCCCGAGGACCACCGCCTCCTGGATCTTCGGGTGGCCGTACAACACTTCTTCCACCTCGCGCGGGTAGATATTCTCACCACCGGTGATGATTACATCTTTCTTGCGATCGACGATCGCGAAGTAGCCATCCTCATCCATCGTGGCGATATCGCCGGTGTGCAACCAGCCGTCGCGCAGGACCTCCGCCGACTCTTCAGGACGCTGCCAGTAGCCCTTCATGATCTGCGGGCCACGAATCAGCAACTCGCCGGGGACGCCGACTCGCCCGCCATCCGGCAAGGGATCGCCGGTGGACGGATCGGCCAGGCGAATCTCGACATCGGCGACCGGCAGGCCGATCTTGCCCGAGCGGGTCCGGCCATCGAGCGGGTTGATGTGCGTCACCGGCGATGCCTCGCTGAGGCCATAGCCCTCGGCTAAGTGCGCCCCGGTTAACCGCTCGAACTCCTCGCGCACCTCGACCGGTAATGAAGCGGCACCGCTGACGCAATAGCGGATCGATGAAAGTCCCTCCGCCTTGGTCGGATCGTCACGCACCGCCGCGCAGATCGCCACGTACATCATCGGCACCCCCGGGAAGACGGTGGGGCTGTGTTTCCGAATCGCCGCGAGGACCTCCTGCACGTTGAAGCGCGGCAGGATCACCTGCTTCGCGCCCATCAAGATCGCGAGGTGCAGGCAGAGGGTGGTGCCGTAGGCATGGAAAAACGGCATGATCGACAGCAGGACTTCTTCACCGGCGCGCAAACTCGGCACCCAGCCTTTGATCTGCACCGCGTTGGCGATCAGGTTGCGATGCGTCAGCATCGCCGCTTTCGGCAGGCCGGTGGTCCCACCGGTATATTGGAACGTCGCCACATCGTCGGGCGAAATAGTCACGCGCGGGGGTATGGCCGAGGCACCGCTTAAGAGACGGCGAAAACGGTAGAGGCCACGCTGCGGCGTATCCGGGATCTCCGGCTTCTTGCCTTCCGCTTTCAGCGGATAGAAAAGGCGCTGATAGAGCGGCAGGAATTCATCGGGGCTGGCGACGATGATCCGTTCCACCACGCCAGTCGCGAGCAGATCGGCTACCTTCGCGTAAAAGGAGTCGAGAACGATCACGATCTTCGCCCCGGCGTCGCGCGTCAGTTGTTCGATCTCGCGCTCGACCAGGAGCGGCGAGATCGCCGCGTTGATCCCGCCCGCCCGCAAGATGCCGAAATGCGCGATCAGGAACTGCGGCACATTCGGCAAAATGACCAGCACGCGATCGCCTTTTTGCAACCCGAACGCGATCAGGCGGTTCGCGAACTGCGCCGCGAGGCGATCGAGTTCCCGATAGCTGATCGTGCCGCCAAAGTAAGCGATCGCCGGGCGATCGGCATAATTCGCGACCGCGTCGGCGAAGAGCTCGGGCAGCGTCTGTTCGGGATAGTGGAGGTGTGCAGGCGCGCCGGGCTCATACTGCTCGATCCACGGCCGCGCCGCCACCGTCACCGCGACAGGCCCATCGGGCAACTCCGTCGCTGCTACGGCTTGGGACTCCGTCGCCATAATTGTCTCCTCACGTTGCCAATACGCACTGTGCCCATATCGTTTCGGGTGCCTCATTACCTCGGGTATGACACGCGGCGCTGGCTCCGTTGTGCCGGGGCATACCCCGCCTCACGCTGGCGGAAGTGTCACTCACAACAACGCAGTGGCGCGGCGGAAACTCACAACCGCCGCGCCACCCGTAGGGCAACAATCATTCCCCGGCGGGGAATGGGAATACGTCCAGGATAGGGCCGTTACCCGCCCAACTCTAAGGCCAGCAGCGCCGCATTGACCACACTCTCGCTGTCGATCAGCTGGTCACGATAGAGATCCGCGCGGGTGCCGACCTGACCGAACGCATCGACACCGAGCGGCACGACCGGCGCGCCGAACGCCGAGCCGAGCCAGGCCAGGGAATGCGACGCGCCATCGAGGACCGTGACGAGCGGGGCGCGCCGATCAACGGCTGGCAGCAACGTCGCCAGATGCCCACTATCAGCGCCGGCGGTCGCGCCGCGGACGTGCGACCGCCGGGCCTCGGCCAGCCCGCGGTAGAGGCGATCCGCACTGGTCACATTGATCAGGGTCGCGGCGATTCCTTCATCGTGCAGGGTCTGTGTGGCGGCGAACGCCTCGGGCAGGAGCGCGCCGCTGGTGGCGATGACGACGCGCGGCGCGTTTGCCAGGGCATCAGGCGGCACGAGGAGGCGATAGCCACCGGCCAAAACTTCCCGGCGCAGCGCCTCAACCCCCAGCCGCTCGATCGCCGGTTCGAGCAGTGCCTGCTCGATCGGCTTGGTCGAGAGGCGCAGGTAGGTCGAGTCGCCCGACGCCCGGTCGCAACAGCGGCGCAGCCCATCGAGCAGGCACCACTCGACTTCGCGCGCGAACGCCGGCTCGAAGGTGGTCAGGTTCGGCAGTTCCAGCCCGATCGACGGTGTAATCGATGATTGGTGCGCGCCGCCCTCGGGGCTCAGCGTCACCCCGGACGGCGTCCCCGCGAAGACGAACTTCGCGGCCGAGTAGACGCCATGGATCAGCGCATCGAGCCCGCGACAGACGAACGGGTCGTAGACCGTGCCGACCGGCAGCAGCAACTGCCCATTATGCTCGGCCGAGAGGCCGAGTTGCCCCAGGAGCATGAACAGGTTCATCTCCGAGATCCCGAGTTCGATGTGCCGCCCGCGCGGGCCGGGCTGCCAGCGCAAGATTCGCTGCCCACCCTCATCGTAGTCGGCGGCGTCGGCGGGCGCGAAGACCCCGACACGATTGATCCAGGAGCCGAGATTGGTCGACACCGCCACGTCGGGCGAGGTCGTCACGATCCGCTCGCCAACATCCGGCACGCGCGCCAGTTGCGCCAGCACAGCCCCGAACGCCTCCTGCGTGGACATCGTGACGCCTGGGCGAAACGAGATGTCCTCCGGGATCTGCTGCTGCACCAGTTGTGGGGTGGGTAACGCCTCGTCGCGCAACGTCGCGGCGCGCTCGGCGCAGAGCAACCCCTCCGCCGAATCGGGCGCGAAACGATCCCACTCGCCGCCGACCGCGACGCCTAAGCGCTCGCGGGTCGCCTCGACCTGCGGCGGCGTCAGCAATGCCGAGTGGTTAAGCGCATCCCCGGCGATCGGCAACCCCCAACCTTTGATCGTGTAGGCAAAGAGGACGCTCGGGCGGGTCTGCTCGGCATCGGCAGCGGCGAAGTTGTCGAGGAGTTCCTGCAAGTCGTGGCCGCCGAGATCGGCGATCAAGCCCGGCAAATCTTCATCGCTGGTATCGGCGACCGCCGCCGCGATCCCGTCGCGCGCGTCGCCCGAGCCGACGATCAACCGTTCGCGCAGGATCGCACCCGGCAGACGGATGAGCGCCTGATACTCTTCGTTGCTCATCTCATCGATCCGCTGGCGCAGTGCCGCGCCACCGGGACGGGCGAACGCCCCTTGCAAGCGCTTGCCGTATTTCGCCTCCAATACCTGCCAGCCGCTCGCCGCGAAGAGCGATTGCAGCTGCTTCGCGCGAATACCGGGTACGACACGGTCGAGGCTCTGCCGGTTGAGATCGACGATCCAGAGGACGTTGCCCAGGCCGCCCGCCGCTTCTTCCGCGACCGCTTCCCAGACGTTCCCCTCATCGAGTTCGGCGTCGCCGACGATGGCGATGAAGCGCCGCTGCGCCGCCTCAGCCCCGAAATGGGCGCGGGCGTAGCGGTCGGTCAGCGCGGCGAAGAGCGGTGCGACGACGCCGAGGCCGACCGAACCGGTCGAGAAATCGACCCGATCGGGGTCTTTGGTGCGGCTAGGATATGACTGGAGCCCGTGGAAGGCCCGCAACTCGGTGAGATAACGCCGGTCGAGGTTGCCCAGCAGATACTGGATCGCATGGTACGCCGGCGAAGCATGCGGCTTGATCGCCACCCGGTCCTGGCCATTGAGATACCGGAAATAGAGCGCCGTCAGGATCGAGACGACCGAAGCCGAAGAGGCTTGATGCCCACCGACTTTCGTCTTGTCGGGGTTCGGGCGCACGTGGTTGGCATGATCGATGATATTCGTCGCCAGCCACAAGACGCGCCGCTGGATCGCTTCCAACGTCGCCAGGTCCTGGCTTGCCAGTTCGGTGGTCGCTAGACCGCTATCCGCGCCTGCCCGGCGCTCACGAATCGACGTCATCGCTCCGCCCCCCGCCACTCCACCGCACCACACCCGCTCGCTCAATGGTAGGACTAATCGTACCATAGGCCCATTCGCGCGGCGCAGGAGCGCAGAAGCGCGAGCCGCCGGGCCAGCCGCAGCCTATGGAAGCGGCTGCTCTGCCGACCAGGCGACACATTGCCGCATCGAACGCTCATCGGCGGGGAAATAGTAGATCGCCCGAAAACGCGCGTCATGGGTGAACGGCTCGGCGGCGAGGCGAAATTGGAGCCGCCCGGCGTGCGGCAGATCGAGGATCGCCGGGACAAGCGCGCGACCGGCACCGGCCATCACCGGCTCAGCCTCGACCTGCGCCCAATACTGTCGGAAGCGCGGCAGCGCCTGCAACGGTTCTAGCACGATCTCCCGATACCACGGCTCGCCGCCGAAGCGCCCCATCTCGAAGCGGAACGCGCGCAGCAACGCCGGCAGAAAGCGTTCCGGCTCGGCGACGAGCGGGGCAAGGAGCGACGTCGGATCGAACCACGGCGCGAGGAGCGACCGGCCGACCAGCGCCGATGGCAACGGCTCGCCCGGCCCGACGCCGAGTAGGCGCGGGAAATATCGGTTCCAGGCAACGAGCCGATGGGCACAATCGAGGACGTAGGCGGGGAAGGCCACCGCCGCCAGCGCACCACGACAGACCTCACGCGCCCAAGCGAGTTCGGCGTCGCTCGGCAACGGCGTCGAGGCGGTATAGCCGAAGAGGGCCAGCGTCTCGCAACGCTCATCGTAGCGCGCTACCAGCGCGTCGAGGATCCGTTCCAGGGTTGCGCGGGCGGGCTGCGCCACCCGCCCCGATTCGAGACGCTGCAGATACCCGGTGCCGAGATCCGCCTCGACCTCGACCCAGAGTTGCGAGCGACGCCGAGCATCGCGCAAGGCCCGCAGTTTCAACCCGCCCGGCGTACCCACCCACCCCCCCGCCACAGTTCGCGCCAAATTCGACTTCGATCACAATGACGGGACAATTTCTGCCCGTTAGGATAGCAGAAGGGGATCGGAACGAGGCCACCATCGCCGATAGCGGAGACGAAGCGATGCGCGAGACGATGGCCCAGGATCGCGATGAGCAAAGATTCACGCAGCCAACACGCGCCGACTTTGCGCGCGGATTCGTCGCGCTGATGCCGCTCTGGATCGCAGCGATCCCGTCCGGGATCGCCTATGGGGTGGCGGCACGCGGCGCGGGGCTGAGCGCCATCGAGGCGCAGTTGATGAGCCTACTCGTCTTCTCCGCAGCCGCGCAGGTGGCGAGCCTGGCACTGCTCGGCGGGCAATTGCCGGGTGCATTGCTCATGGGGACGGCGATGATCCTCAACGCGCAATTACTCCTGCTCGGCCTGACG
>DATCMP010000537.1:0-5721 GCA_036563365.1 Thermomicrobiales bacterium | reverse complement strand
AGCGAGAATTTCTACCCGGACCCGATCTTGCTCAAGACACCGCGTCCCCTGTTCGCCAGCGAGCAAGAAAAACTGCTCGCCGCCGCTGCGGCCGATAGCGCCCGCGCGCACGCGGCATTCTGGCTGATGCTACGCCTGGGTCTCTCACGGGGCGAACTGCTCGGCCTGAGCACCGATCATATCGACCTATCCGACCCGAACCAGCCGGTCGTCTACATCTATTATGACAATCCGCGCTGGTCAGGCAAAGAGCGGCACATCGCGGCGACCGCCGAGTTCGCCGCCATCTATCAACGGCTCCTCGATAATTACCAGCCGGAGGGCAAGTTGTTCCCGATCCTGCCGCAATCGGTCAATAAGATCGTCGAGCGGATCGTCGAGGCGGCGGGACTCGGTCGCGATGACATCACCCCCCAGACCTTGCGCGATTCCTACGCGGTCGATCAGGCGCGTGCCGGTGCCGATGAGACCCGCCTGATCGCATTGCTCGGCCTCGCCGATGATCCGCGCAATCGGCTCAGCGTCGGGCGTTACTTAAAGCTCGGGGCCGCGCCGTTATAACGTCAGGAACACCCCACCACGCTCAGTGCGGGGTGGGGTCCGCTAGTTCGTCTTTCAGCGCGAGCCGGTGTAAGGCCAGCGCGAGATCGGCTAGCTTGTCGGCATCGCGCAGTTGATCCTTCCAACGATCAGGGACCGCGCCGATCCCGTCGCGCGCACCGGCCAGTGCGCCAGCCACCGCACCGACAGTATCGGCATCATCGCCGAGGTTAATCGCGGTGACCACCACGTCCTCGAAGCTTTCCCCCTGCTGCAACGCCCAGAACGCCGCGCCCAACGTCTCCAAGACGAAGCCGCCGCTGCGGATCGCACGCCGTGGCAAATTCGGCACGGTGAGGAGGGTGTCGCGCACCTCTCGCTCGGGAATCTGCGCCGCGACCCGCGCGATCACATCGTCGCGTCGCCCGTGGAGAAATTCGACGATGGCGAGGTTCACGGCGATCGAGCTCCAGATCGACAGTGGATTCGCGTGGGTGATCTCGGACACGATCGTGCTGTCGCGGAGTAAGGCATCCGGGCGCGCGGCATGAAATAAGCCGACCGGGGCGCAGCGCATCAGGCTGCCGTTGCCGGCCGAACCACCGACGAGTTCGCGCACGACACGCGGGCCGACCTCCTGCCAGGCCAAGCCCTGCTCATGATAGCGGATCGCGGTGCGCGTGATATTGCCGACATCTTTCGGACCGGTTCGTAACCAGGCGACGAAGCGGGCGGCGATGTCGGTTGGATCGATCCGCCCGGTCCGGACGATACTCTCGGCGATCGCCAGAGCGAGTTGCGTGTCGTCGGTATATTCGCCCGGCTCAACGTTTAACCAGCCACCGCCGAGCAGTTCGCGCACCTCGCCATACGCGGCGGCGATCTCCGCGCGAGGCATAAATTCGAGCGGTGCGCCGAGTGCATCGCCCAACGCCAGACCGATCAGGCAACCGACGAAACGGCCCCGTGGCAAATCCGCGCTCACCATATTCCCCTCAGCGGTCTGTGGTGGTCCCCCGGCCATACTTCCTGCGACCGACCCTCAATCGACCCTCAATCGACCCTCAATGGTATACTTTTCACCGTGCAGGCGCGGTTCGGATCAGTGTCGTCGGCACAGTGGGCAAGGAGTTCTCGCGATGATGGCACTCGTCTTCTCCATCATGAGTTGGGTGATCAATATCTTCCCCTGGGTCATGATGGCCGGTTGGATTATCGGACTTGCCGATCCGAGCGGCAGTTGGGCAGCGACACGGATCCTCAATGCTCTCACGCTGCCCTTTGTGCGCCTCACCAGCGGCATGTTACCGCGAATCGGCCAACTCGACATTTCGCCGATGCTCGTCTTCCTGCTTTCCTACGTCGTCAGTTTCTTCCTCGCCGCCCTCGTCTGATCCTGAGCGGTGCGCGCAACACGATTCGGAGTAATATCGCCATGCCAACGTCGTTAGTCGGATTCCTGGGCGTCTTCATCAATATCTTGCAACTGCTTTTCTTGGCTCGCCTCGTCGCGCAACTGATCGACCGCAATGGGAGCAACGGCATCACGCGCTTGCTCGTCGATCTGACTGAGCCGATCCTCGCGCCGATCCGCAGGCTGATGCCCGCGACCGGCGGGCTCGATTTCTCGCCGACGATCGTGCTGATCCTGCTCGTCGTCCTGCAGAACGTGCTGCGCTCGTCGGTCTGAGCGATCGCCCTCCCCTCCATTACCGACCTGTAGTACATGCCGAAGCCCGCGTCACTGCCGCGGCCACCCTCATTCGGTGGCCTGGACGGTGGCGCGGGCTTCGTTGATCGCCTCGCGCAGCGTATCGGTCGCCGCGCGGGCGGCGGTAGCGAAATCAGCGCCGGAAGAAGCGTAGGTCAGGCTGCGGCTGGCGTTGATCAATGCGCCGTACCCCTCGGCATCGATACCAGCCCGCACGGCATCTCGCACCGAGCCACCCTGCTCGCCGACCCCGGGAATGAGCAACGGCGCGTTCGGGAGTAGCGCGCGGATCGCGGCGATTTCACGCGGATAGGTTGCCCCGGTGACGGCCCCGCACGTCCCCGCGGCGTCGAACTGCTCTTCCCAAGCCGCGATCCGCCCCGCTACGGCCTCATACAACGGTCGCGGCGCGCTACCCCCCTCCCCGCCCACCGAGAGATCCTGCAAATCCCGAGCGCCCGGGTTCGAGGTACGGCAGAGGATAAAGACCCCGCGTCCCGGCCGGGTGAGGAATGGCGCGAGGCTATCCCCGCCCATATAGGGGCTGAAGGTGACCGCATCGAAGCCAAACGCATCGAAGTAACCAGCGGCATATGCGGTTGCCGTACTCCCCAGGTCGTTCACCTTCGCATCGAGGATGACCGGCACATCGATTGGGATTGCCTCGCGTGTTCGCACCAGCGCCTCCAACCCGGCCAGGCCATACGCCATGTAAAAACCGAGATTCGGCTTGTAGGCACAGGCGAGATCGGCGGTTGCGTCGATGATCGCGTGATTGAACTCGACGATCGCTCCCGCAGGATCGGTGGTGAAACGCTCGCGCAATGCGACCGGGAAGCGCTCGACATTCGGATCGAGCCCGACGCAAACGAGGCTCTTGTTCCGCTCCGCGGTGGCGCGAATGCGCGCCGCGAACGATTGCACCATCCTGTCCCCCCTCCTACGCGAATCGCACATTAAATACGTGACGTCGGAATTGCCGTCGCTAGGCATCCACGCCTACGTCTCGCCCTGCCAGGAAACGTCAACGGGGATCGTCGCCACGCTCAGCTGCTGGCACTACGTCGTGGGCAGTATAGCGTGCCAAACCGTTTCAGGGGGAACGCCAACGCCCGGAGTAGGCGTACGAACATTCTGTACTCAAGATATTCGCTAGACTGTTCACAGGGTCCGGCTTCTGTGGTATCCTACAGAAGATAGGTGGCTAACCATAATTAGTTGCCCCTGATCGTACGCGCGTAGTACCACCGCCAGAAGAATGTACGTATGCCAGATCGGTGTCGAGAGCGGTGGTCGAGTGCTATGTCGCCCGCCATCAGTGATGGCCGATACGGGCGGCGCGGAACAAGCGAGGAGGAGCCAATTGTTCGCGCGCTGGGGACGATCGACACACGGAATGGGCGGGCATCCGCTATACAACCTGGCGATACAGGTGCAGCGGAACAAGATCACGCTGAAGGATGCGATCGCGCGGATCGATGAAACGCGCGAGCTGCGCGACATGGCCGACAGCCAACTGATCGAACTCGACAAGCAAATCGGCGAACTGCCCCCCAAAGAACGCGCGTTCGCCTATATCCTGGCCTCGCTGAACTATGCCGCAGCGAAGGCGAAAGGGTTCCGCCGGGTGCAAGTCGATTGCGCGTTGCGCCTCGCCGATCTTACCTATGAGCCATCCGGCCGGATGAGCATCTTGCATGAAGCGCTCAATTCGTCGCGCAAGTCGGGCTACCGGCGCGGCGAGAAAGTTGCCCTCTCGACTCTCGCAAGGCTCTACGCCCAGGATGCCCGGTTCGACGAGGCGATCGCCCTCTATCGCGATCAGGTGGAGGGTGCCAAAGCCGGCGGTTATTCGGCGATCGATGTCGAATCGCTCCTGGCACTCGGTGATATTTATCGCCACCTCAGCCAGGCTGAGCTCGCTCTGGAAACCTATGAGCGCGCGGTGCGCGTGGCCGGAGCCGCCGGGCAGCCCGACGGCCAGATCGAAGCCCTCACACGGGCTGCCGAGATGTATCTCTCTCGCGGGGCCACACCGGAAGCGCTGGATGCCGTGCAACGCGGCATCGCGCTGGCCGAGGCGGGGCCGGACCGACGCCTGGAGGCTGAACTGGCCGGACTGATGGGCGATTTGCTGCGCGATCTGCGCCGCGACTTGGAAGCGGAAGCTGCCTACCGACGGGCCTTAGCGCTGACCGGCGAAGAGGCACAGGGGCAGATCGATATCCTCAGCCGCCTGACCCCGCTCTGTATCGACGCGGGTCACTGGCAGGATGCGGCCGACTATGCCCGTCAGGGGATCGTCCTCTCCAACGGAACCTTGCCGGTGCAAGAGGTCCGCTGGCTCCTCGATCTGGCCCTTGCGCTCCTCGAACTCGGGCGCGACCAGGAAGCGATCGATGCGGCGCGCGACGGACTCGCCATCGCGCATGCCCAAGAGCCATTCGGTCGTCTCGAACACGATGCCCTCAGTCGCCTCGGCGCATTGCTGACCGAAACCGGCTCCTGGCGCGAAGCAACGGGCACGTTGGAGGCGGCACTCGAACTCAGCATCCGGCTTGGGGATGAGTCCTCCGGCGCTACGCTGCTGACCCATCTGGCCCGCTGCGCTTGGTATAGCGGCGACCCGGATGAGGCGATCATCCGCTATACGGAAGCACTCAATGCGACCAGGCGTCTCGGCGATAGGGCACTAGAGGCCCACATCCTCGGCAGTCTCGGCACGTTGGTACGTGACGGTGGTCAGCCGCGGCGTGGCCTGGAGTACTACCATCAGGCGCTCGAACTGAATGCCGCAATCGGTGACACACGCGAAGTTGTGCGTTACCACACCCTACTCGGGCGCACCTACGGCGACCTGCGCCATTACGACGATGCGCGTCGCTCCTTCAACGAAGCCCTCAGCCTGGCCCGGCGCATCGATGATAAACGCGGCCAGGTCGAGGCGCATCGCCGCTTCGCCACCATGCTCCGCGCACGGCGCGACCGCGAGGGGGCGATCGCGCAGATCACCGCAGCCGCCGCGATCGTGGGGGTGATCGATGATCCGCGCCTAGCGGCGATCACGCTGCAAGAATTGGCGGCGATCCAAGAGGAGTTGGGGCGTTGGGAGGAGTCGGCGGCGAGTTACCGGCGTCTCCTCTCTACCGCGGAACGCGTCGATGATCTTTCCACTCGCCTCCAAGCGCACCTCCAACTCGGACGGATCCTACAATTCCACCAACAGCCTGGCGAGGCGCAGCAACATCTGCGACAGGCGCTTGATCTCGCGCACGCTCTCAACGATCCGGAAATCATCGATCAGGTCAGTACGCTCCTGCCAACCGGAACGGACGATACGCTGAGTTCGACCTATTAGCGAATAGGCGTTGGATCCTCCCTAACGAGCGAGGGCCTTGTTGGTAGACAGCGGAGAAGAAGCTCGCTATACTGTACGTACACTTCCGTGACGGTTCGTTGCGGGGACCGGT
>DATCMP010000503.1:0-2711 GCA_036563365.1 Thermomicrobiales bacterium | reverse complement strand
GGAAATCTTGACCACGCCCTTGCACATGGCGTTGCTCACCGCCGCGATGACTAATGGCGGCAAGATGCCCGAGCCGTATATCGTCGGGGCGGTGCGCGATCACAGCGGCGGTTTGTTGGAGCAAGCGCGCGCCAAGACGTGGCTGACGCCGATCAGCGCCAACACCGCCGATCAGGTCCGCCAACTGATGCTCGCCAGTGTCGAGAGCGGTGGCTCCACGAAGGCGAAGATCGCTGGCCTGGTGATCGGTGGCAAGACCGGCACCGCCGAACTCGGTGACGGGCAATCGCACTCCTGGTTCATCTGCTTCGCCGGTCGGCCGAATCAGCCCCCCGACATCGCCATCGCGGTGATCGTCGAGCGCGGCGGTTCCGGTTCCGGCGCGGCCCTCGGGATCGCCCGTCAGGTGATCGAGGCATACTACGCCGCGAACCCCTGAGCCTCTCGATCCTCGCCCTTGCCGACGCCCCCTGGTGCCCTGTCCGAAAGGACAGCCGATTCCCCAGCCTCGGCCCATTGCACCCGCCTGCGCGCACCGCGATACTGTGAGCCGCCCATCGCGCCCGATCGATCCGCGTGCTGTGACCTCGGATGGTCAACCAGGGAGGGACGCAATGTCCGGTGATGTCGCTGTCGGTTTCGACTTCGGTACCTCAAACTCCGCGATCGCCGTGGTCGAGCCGGGGGAGGGGGCACCGCGCCTGCTGCGACTCGATCGCGCCAACCCGGAATCGACGCTGGTGCCGACCCTCCTCTATATCGAGCGCGATGGGACGAGCTATCTCGGACAGGATGCGATTAACGCCTTCGTGCGTCTCGAAGCAGGAAGGACCACTATCCGGCAGCAGGTGGCGGTGGAGCGGGAGATCGATACTGTCTTCGGGCGCGAGGTCGTGCGCTTCAACATCGATGTGGGGCAACCCGGGCGCTTCTTCCAGTCCCTGAAGAGCTATCTCGCCGATCAGAGTTATCAGGGGACCGATACATTCGGACAATTCCGCACCCTCGAGGATCTGATCACCCTGTTCCTCGCCGAGATGCGCCGTCGGGCGGAAGAGGCGATCGGGCGGCCGATCACCCGCGCGACGATCGGCCGCCCGATCCATTGGGCGGAGAATGATCCCGATGGCGACGCCCTGGCGTTGGAGCGGATGGACGCGGCGTTGAGCGCGGCGGGGTTCGCGGAAGTGACGTTCGTGCCGGAGCCGATCGCCGCCGGGCTCCACTTCGCCTCCACATTGGTCGAGGCGAAGAACGTGATCGTCTTCGACTTCGGCGGCGGTACCCTCGATGTGACGGTGATGCGGATCGGCGGCGGGTCGCGCGAGGTCCTTTCGACCGCCGGTATCCCGCTCGGCGGCAACACCCTCGATGAGGACATCATGGATCGTCGCCTGCTGAAATATTTCGGCGAGGATCTGCGCTGGGGGGAGCAGCGGCTGCCGATGCCGCGTCACATCATCGAGGCGATCCGGCGTTGGTACACGATCCCGGTCCTCAATGACATCCGGGTGATCAACTTCCTCGATAGCCTGACCCACCAGACCGATCGCGCCGCGCAACGCCAGGTGCGCGCCCTGATGGCCCTGGTGCGCGGCAATTATGGTTGGCCCCTCTTCCGTGAGGTCGAGCGTGCCAAGATCGGGCTCTCCCGTCGCGAACGCGATCAAATCGCGTTCTTCGAGGACGCGATCGCGATCCACGAGCCGATCACGCGCAAGGAATTCGACGCCCTGATCGGCTCGCGAATCCGTCAGGCCGAGCGGTGCCTGGACTCGGCGCTGAACGCTGCCGATGTCACCCCCGACCGGATCGATGCGGTCCTCCGCACCGGTGGTTCCTCCGGGATCCCGCGCTTCCAGCGCCTCCTGACCGAGAAGTTCGGCGCGGAGAAGCTACGCTTTCAGGATGCTTTCACGTCCGTCGCCACCGGCTTGGCGTTGAGTGCCGCTGGGCAATACGCCTCCACCAGCGGCACCTGAACGCCTCCGCCTTCACCACCCTTGCGGCCCATAACTTGCGCCAGCATCGCCAAGCTGAGAGGAAACGCGTCTGCGGTGGCGATTGAAGCGTGAAAGTGGGTGCCGATGACGGACGAGCAACGAAATGATCCTCCTCATCTCCCTGCGGAGAATTCGCCCGGACGCGGGCAGGCACCGAAGGAAGCCCTTTCCGTTGCCGATGCCGTCGCGGAGGAGGAGGGCACACCCGGTACGCGCGAGCAGCAGTATTTCGTGGGGCGTCTCGAGCCGTTCTTCGACGGCGCGACGCTGCTCCTGTACAGTGTTGTCGGCCTCCTGCTGATCGCGTTGGCGCTGGCGGCGCTGGCCTATGCGCTGTTCAGCATCCCGAAGAATCTTGCTGATGGCATACCCACCACCCTCACCAATCTCCTCAGCGAGTTGCTCCTCGTGTTGATCCTGGTCGAGATCATTCGCACGATCATGACGTTCATCACCACGCGCACCAGTTCGGTGCGACCGTTCCTCACCGTCGCGATCATCTCCTCGGTGCGCCGAATCCTCTCGGTCGGGGCCGAACTCTCCCTTAAAGATCTCAAGGGCGATGAGTTCAACCATGCGATAATCGAGTTGGGCGTCGAGGGTGGCCTGATCTTGATCGTCGCCCTGGCCCTGTTCCTGGTCAGTCGCCGCGAGGGGGGCTGAGGCCAATGGCGAATGACGAGTGATGAAAATAGGGGGTACGCGTGG
>DATCMP010000500.1:0-3637 GCA_036563365.1 Thermomicrobiales bacterium | reverse complement strand
CGGCGATCCTCGTTGTGCTCGTGCTCTGCCTGCCCTTTCTGTTCCCATTCGGGATCGGTGGCGGCGTGACCCTGCGTTCGAATACTACGGCCATCGGTAACTCCTCCGCAGCCCCCGCGAGCGGTCGGGCAAGCGACCAGCCTACCGGATCGAAGGGGGGGGTGCCTCCCGCGTCGACCGTTACCGCCCCGCGGAGCGTCGCCGGGAGTGCGCGGGGTTCATCCGGGTATACCGGACGTAACGATCAGCCCGGCGCTTCGCCAACTCCCGGCGCTGCCGCGCGCACCACTGCCCCCGGTGCCCAGCCGGGTGTGCGACCGACCGCGCTACCAACAGCGGTCGCCGCTGCGGTGAGGACACAAACAGCGACGTCCGGCGGCTACTTGAAAGACGGTGCGTTCTTCAGTCAGGCGCTCGGGCGGACGATGCCCTATGGGATCTATCTACCGCCGACGTATGACAGCGACCCGAATCGGCATTATCCGGTCGTCTATATGCTCCACGGCGCGGGAGGGCATTACAGCGAATGGGTCGCCTATGGCCTCCCGGAGACGGCTGAAGATTTGATCTGGGATGGGCAGATCCAGCCGTTGATCATCGTGATGCCCCAGGGAGATCATAGTTATTTCGTCAATCATGTCGGCACGGATGGCGAACGGTGGGGCGATTACATCGCCTTCGATCTCATCGCGCACATCGACACCGCGTACCGCACGATCGCGCAACCGAGCAGTCGCGCGATCGGTGGCCTATCGATGGGCGGCTTCGGGGCGTTGCAACTCGCCTTCACCCATCCCGATATTTTCGGTGCCGTCGGCGCACACAGCCCGGCACTGCGTACTGTCGAGCAACTCTCGGACATCCTCGCCCCGGCAGATTCGCCCGAGGAGTACGATCCGCTCGAAGTCGCGAAAGCGAGCAATCCTCTTTACGCGCCGCGCATCTGGGTTGATGCCGGATCTGATGATGAGTGGGCAGATCGTGTGGTCCTCCTCGGGCAGACGCTCGACGAGCGTGGGATCACCCATGAAATACGCCTGTTGCCGGGTGAGCACACGGGTGATTACTGGACGGCACGGGCCGGCGACTACATCCGTTTTTATGCGCGCTCGATCGTCGGCGATAACCTGGGGATTGGCAGAGCGCCTTAACCCGGCACCCCCCCATGCCCATAGCATAGTTGCCCGATTGTATGAAAACTTGCGGGTGCCGCCACTGGTGAGGCTGTTGGTGGCTTCGCTGGTTTTCTCGTCGGGATCGGTGTGCCGATTATCCCCGGCCTCGGTCCGATCGTCGGCAGCGGTATCCTTGGGTTCCGTGCAGATATGCTGCCAGTATCGGCGCTGCCCCAACGACTTGGTCGGCGCGCTGACCGAACGGGGTATCCCCGAGGAGGAGGCCCGTGGTCCCGAGTCGCGCGTTGCCTAGTGCTCCGTTACTCGTGATTCGTGGGGTAGAGTCGGTGGAGCTTGATGCGGGCGTCGTCTGTGGTGAAGCGCCACTGGATGGGTCGGCCGTCGGCGTTGCGGCGGTCCTGCCAGGCGGTGACCTCGGCTTGGAGGGCGGCGTGGTCCGGTACGCGACGGTCGAGGCACTGGCGGCGCAGCACGCTCAGCTCGATCTCGGCCATGTTCAGCCAGGAGCCGTGCTTCGGGGTGTGGTGGATCTCCAGCTTGTCGGCGAGGCGCTTGGCCTCGGCGGGCGGGAACGCCTCGTACAGGGAGGCGGGGCTGTGGGTGTTCAGGTTGTCCATGACCAGCACGATGCGCTCGGCGTCGGGGTAGCGGACGTCGACCAGCGCCGTGATCTGCTGCGCCCAGTCGACGCGCGTGCGCCGCGCGGTCACGTCCGCCCAGCGCCGGCCGCCTAACGGCTCACAGAAGAGGAAGAGGTTGACCACGCCGGCGCGCTCGTACTCGTCGTCCTCGCGCGCCGGGTGCCCGGGCCGGACCGGCAGGGGGAGGCGCGTGTCGCGCAGCAGCTGGGTGCTGATCTCGTCCATGCAGACCTGCGGGCGGCGGGGATCGTGCGGGCGTGTGTAGACGTCCAGCACGTCCTCCATGTGCCAGACGAAGTCGGCGTTGGCCCGCGGCGGGATGCTCCACTGGCGCTTCCGCCATGGCTTCAGGTCGTTTTTTTCAGAATCCGGCGCACGGTCTGGTACGACACCTCCTCGGCTATCTCGAGCTCGATGAGCTTGTCGGCCAGGAGGCGTAGCGACCAGCGCTTGCGGCCCGCGGGCGGGGCACCGCAGGCGACCGCCACCAGCCGCGCCTCCTGCGCCCCGTCCAGCTTGCGCTCGTATTCCCGCCGGGGCGGCCGCCGATTGAGGGCCGCCTCCAGGCCCTGCTCGACGTACTGCTTGCGGATCCGCGACACGGTCGGCTGGCTCACCTCGACCGCCGCGGCGATCGCGTCATCCACCCAGGCGGGGCCGCCGGGGGCCTGGTCGGCCTTGAGCAGGACGCGGGCGTGGGTCAGCTTGCGGGCGGGTGCGGTCCCCGCCCCGATGAGCTCCTGGAGTTGCTGCCGTTGGGGGCCGGTCAGGACGACCGGATATTTCTTCTTCATGCCCCAAGGGTAGCACCCGCCCGGCCATCTATCAAATCACGAGTAACGGAGCACTAGAGACTGTTATGCACTTCGGGTGGCGGGCGCTGCTATCCTTCCCCTTCGTAGTGAGGAGGGCCTGGATCGATGGAAGCGGCCGTGCGCCAGCCGTACCCGAGCGATGTCACCGATGACGAGTGGGCCTTCGTGGCCCCGTATCTGACGCTGATGCGAGAGGACGCGCCGCAGCGCGACCGCCCGCTGCGCGAGGTGTTCAACGGCGCGCGGTGGGTCGTGCGCGCGGGCGCATCCTGGCGGATGATGCCCCACGATTTGCCGCCGTGGTACACCGTGTATCAGCAGACGCAGCGGTGGGTCACGGCCGGCACCTTCGAGGCGGTCGCCCAGGATCTGCGCCAGTTGCTGCGCGAGCTCGCCGGGCGCGACCCGCAGCCGACGGCGGCGATCCTGGATGGGCGCACGCGGCAATCGAGCCCGGAGAGCGGCGACCGGGCGGGCGACGACGGGCACAAGAAGCGCAAGGGGTCCAAGGTCCACGTCGCGGTGGACACGCTGGGGCATCTGCTCGCCCTCACGGTGACGCCCGCCAACGAGCAAGAGCGGGCGCAAGTCGCGGACCTGGCCGAGGCGGTGCAGGAGGCGACCGGCGAGCACGTGGCGGTCGCCTTCGTCGACCAGGGCTACACCGGCACCGACGCGGCCGAGGCGGCGGCGGAACACGGTATCCGCCTGGACGTGATCCGCCTGCCGGGGGCGAAGCGCGGCTTCGTACTGCTGCCGCGCCGTTGGGTCGTGGAGCGCTCCTTCGCCTGGGTGGCGCGCTTCCGGCGACTGGCCCGCGACTATGAGCGGCTGGCCGCCACGCTCAAGGGGCTCCATCTGCTCGCCTTCACGATCCTGATGCTCCGCCGCTTCGTGACGCTGATGGCCGAATATGCATAACACGCGCTAGTTTTACAGTTGCGGATATATTGTGAAGTTGCGATGCTGCGCCAGTAACAGAGGAGGCGCAGGGATGGAACTGGCGACTGAGGAAGGGATCAGCGAGGCGTGGGGCGGGGTGCTC
>DATCMP010000433.1:0-3889 GCA_036563365.1 Thermomicrobiales bacterium | reverse complement strand
CGGAACGTCACGTCGTGCGAGACCAGGCGTTCGGCGTAGCGAGCGAACGCCCGCGCCACGCCGCAGAAGCGGATCAGTGCCAACGGCACCGACAGCGCGATCAGCGGCGGGTGCAGCGCAGCCGCCGCGATGACATACGATGCGAGGGCGAGCAGGCCGGTATTCAGCGCCACCGTCGCGACGCCGAGCAGGAGGGCGAGGGCGGTCAACCAACGCAGGCCGCGAAATGAACCGCCGAATTCTCTCAGCCAGCCACCCGCGTGATACCGTCGTTCGAGTGCGCTCATACGAGGCTCACCTCCCGTGGTGTGGCCGCTGCGGGCGTGGCTGGCAACAGCGAGGACGGGGCCGCGCCCGCGAGCCGCGCGTAGTGACCGCCCAACGCCACCAGATCAGCGTGCGTGCCATCTTCGACAACCCGGCCGCCAGCGAGGACCACGATCCGGTCGGCGGCACCCACCGTGGCGAGGCGATGGGCGATCAAGAGCACGGTGCGACCGACGGCGAGATGTTCGAGGGCGACGCGCACCGCCGACTCGCTCTCGGGATCGAGGTGCGCGGTCGGCTCATCGAGGATCAGGATCGGCGCGTCTTTCAGGAAGGCCCGCGCGATCGCGATCCGCTGTGCCTGCCCCTTGCTGAGGCGCACGCCATGCTCCCCCAGCAGCGTGTCATAGCCCAGCGGCAGGGCGGCGATGAATGCCGCGGCTCCGGCTAGTTCTGCCGCCTGTCGCACCGCCGCCAGCGGGGCATTCGGGCGGGCGAGGCGCAGATTGTCGAGAACGCTCCCGGCGAAGAGATGGGGTCGTTGCGGTACGTAGGCGATCTGCGCCCGCCAGACTTCTTCCGCCAGCTCCGCGATCGAGCGACCATCGGCGGCGATCGTGCCGCTATCGGGCGTCAGGAAACCGAGGAGCAGATTGACGAGGGTACTCTTGCCCGCGCCGCTGGCCCCGACGATCGCCACCCGCTCGCCCGGGCTGATCGTCAGGTCTACTCCGGCGAGTGCGAGCTGACCAGCACCGCGATAGCGATACCGGAGATCGCTGATCGTCAACGCCGGGGCCACAGTGGGCGAAAGTGTCGCCGGGCAAATCGCCGGTTGTGCGGGGACCGGTTGATCGAGAATGGCGAAGATCTGTTCAGCCGCCGCCTTGCCTTCCATCCCGGCATGATGGTGCGTGCCGAGGTCGCGCAGTGGGCGATAAAATTCCGGCGCGAGGAGGAGGACCAGGAAGGCCGGCTCGAAGGCCATCCCGTTCGAGATCAGCCGCACCCCAAGGGTCACCGCGACGAGGGCGATGGCGACGCTGGTGATGAATTCGAGGACGAAGCTCGACAGGAACGCATAGCGCAGCGCCCGGATCGTCCGCACGCGGAAGACTTCGCTCTGCCGCGCGACCCGTTCGCGGCCCGCCGCCCCGATGCCGAGAGTGCGGATCGTCGTCAAGCCCTGGATCGCGTCGAGGAACGCCCCTTTAAGGCGTGTGAGCGCCGTCCACTGCGCGTTGATCCGCTCCTCACTGTAGCTGCCGACCAGGATCATCAGGATCGGCAGGACCGGCGCGGTCGAGAGGAGCAGGACCGCGCTCATCCAGTCACGCGGCACGATCGCCACCGCGATCAGCAGCGGCACGATCTGGCTCAGGACGACTTGCGGCAAGAAGCGCGCGAAATACGGATCGAGGCGTTCGATCCCACCGGTCGCCGCCGCGATCAGCCCGCCCGCCCGCTCCTCTCGCAACCGCACCGGCCCCAAACGGGTGAGATGCCCGTAGAGGGCGACGCGGAGGGCGGCGGTGATCCGCGTCGCGCCGCGTTGCGCGGCGACCTCCCGCCCCCAACTGAGCATGGCTCGCAGCGCGACCGCCGCGAGGAAAAGGAGGAAGGTAGGCCATAATTCGACAAGCCCTTGCCGATCGAGAAATGCCCCCGCCACCAGCCGCGCGAACGCCGACCACTGCATGATCGTGGCGACGCCACCGGCCATGCCGAGCGCGACGGCGAGGGCAAGCGCGAACCGACCAGGGCGCGCGGCGCGGACTAATCGTCGATCCATCGGTACATTCCTTTGCCCCCTCCGCCCACGTCGGCGAGGTGCGGAGGAGTTGCGAGCAGCAATTAATAGGTGGCCTCATCGAGGCGAACTTTGCCCCGGAAGAGGGTGTAGATCAGGACGAAGTAGATCGCCGCGAGGGTCATCCCGATCCCCCACCAGACCAGCCCGACAACGAGCCCGTAATGGGGCGAGGCGGCGTTGTGGATCGTCAGGCTGTAGGCCGGATCAACCGCTGGGAGGACGGCGGGGAAGATAGCGAAGGCGGTGCTGGTCATCATCCCGACGATATAGGCACCGGAGGCGATCAGCGCCCAACCATCGCGCTCACGCGCGCGGGCGTAACCACCGCCCGCCAGACCAGCGAGAACGAGCAGCGGCAGGATGATTCCGAGCGGCTGGGTGCCGAAACGATCGAGCATCGCCAGGCGCAGCCAGAAGGTCATGGCGGTACCGAGCGCTGTCAGCAGCACCAGCGCGACCCAAGCTAAGCGTGACGCCTGCCGCGCCCGTAGTTGCAACGGCCCCTCGACCTTGACCGCGATGAAGTTCGCGCCATGCACGATGAGGGTCGTGAGGGCCAGAACGCCGATCAGGATCGTGTACGGGTCGAGGATGCCGGGCGTGGCGCTGCGCGGATTAAAGTCGGTCCAGAGCGGGGCGAAGAATTTCCCCTCGGCATTCAACGGCACGCCGCGCACCACATTGCCAACCGCCGCCCCGAGGAAAATCGAGAGCAGGCTACTGCCGATGAAGAAGAGCGCATCCCAGAACTGGCCCCAGATCGGATTGTCGATATGACCGCGTAGCTCGATCGAGAGGCCGCGCAAGATCAACAGCCAGAGGACGATCATCAGGGGCAGGTAAAAACCACTGAAGCTCGACGCATAGAGGAGCGGGAAGGTGAAGAAGAGCGTCCCGCCCGCCGCGATCAGCCAGACCTCGTTCCCATCCCAAACCGGCCCGATCGCGCGGAGGATTAACCGCCGATCCCCCTCGCTGCGCGCGATGAATGGCGCGATCGTCCCAGCACCGAGATCGAAACCGTCCAGCAGGACATACATCGTGAGCATGAAGCCGACGAGGATGAACCAGAGCGTTGTCATGGGAAACTCCTTGCGCGTAGCATCCGACGATCAGGGACGAGCGCCACGCATCGTTGCAGAGAGGTCGCTAGATCTGCGCGAGACGGGTGCTATCGATATCGAGCGGGTCCGGCGCATCGGCCTGCCCATGCGTGCCGATCTCACTCGTCCCTTCCGGGCCATGATCGATCTCGCGCAGCAACAACAGCATGTAGAGGAGCCACATGATCGCGTACATCCCCATGAAGCCGAGCAGGGTGAAGAGGAGATTCCCGGACGAGACGACCGTCGAGGTTCCCTGCGAGGTACGCAACAAGCCATAGATGAGCCATGGCTGTCGCCCGAGCTCCGACGTGAACCACCCGGCGGTGTTGGCGATGAACGGGAACGGCACGGCCAGAAGGAGGAGCCACAGCATCGGGCGCGTGGTGAACAGCCGCTTGCGCCAGAGGAGCAACGCGGCGAGGCCCATGATCCCGACGAAGAAGGTCCCAAGGCCGACCATGATGTGATAGGCGTAATACAGAAAGGGGATATTGTCCGGGTGCTGATCGGTGGGAATCCGATCCAATCCGACAATCTCGGCATCCCAGCGGCGAAAGGTAAGGAAGCTCAGGATACGTGGGACGATGATCGCATTGTCAAGCTTCTGATTTTCCACGTCCGGCTGTCCGACCAGGGCGATCCCTACCCCCTCCTCGGTCTTGAACAACCCCTCCATCGCGGCGAGTTTGGCCGGTTGCAACCG
>DATCMP010000430.1:0-15467 GCA_036563365.1 Thermomicrobiales bacterium | reverse complement strand
AAACTGTAGATCAGGTTCCGCATCTCCGCGAGCGTTTCTTTGGTGCGATCGCTGAGGTTGATCAATTGCCGTTCGGCCGCCGCCGTATCGCGGTGCAGGAGCAGCCGCGCGGCCTCGATCGTCAGATTCATCGAGAAGAGGGACTGCGTGACCGAGTCGTGCAAATCGCGGGCCAATCGATTCCTTTCCTCCACCACCGCCAGGGAAAGAGCCCGCTCCTGTAACCGGTTTTTCTCCACCGCGATGCCGAGCTGATCGCCGAGTGAGAGGAGGAGTCGTTCGTCATCGGCATCGAAGATCCCGATTCGCTCGCCCGATTGCCCGGCCACCGCCAGCACGCCGACGGTGCTGTCTTTCGAGCGGAGCGGCACGATGATCCCCGAAATCTTCTCCCCTTCCTTGCCTACGCTCCGAACCGCACGCGGCTGCCCTGCTCGCACGACCCGCGCCGCATGGGTATCGCCATCGAGCGGCACACGCTCCTCGGGTATCGCGCCCGCGTTATCCTTGCCTGCCACGAATACGAGTTCATCTTCTTCGATCAGGCCGATCTGCACCCGTTCGTACCCGAAACTTTCGCGGATCGTGGTGATAACACTGTCGAACAGGCCGTCGAGATGGGTAGTGGCGGCGATTTGCTGGCTAGTCTGGTTCAGTACGCGCAATTCCGCGCCGCGCCGTCGCTCGGCTTCGAAGAGCCGCGCTCCGTCGATCGCGGCAGCGGCCTGATCGGCGATTGCCGCCAGTATCCGCTGATCTTGCGCCCCGAAGCCGTGCTGGCGCGGCTCGCTGGTATCGAGATAGATCAGCCCGAGCCGCCGGTCACGCGCAATCAAGGGTACGCTCACGAATGAGCGCACATTGAGTCGTCGCGCCAGCTCGATCACTTCGGGACGCTGATCGTGGCGCGCATCGGCGACGATCAACGCCTGCCCTTCGAGCATATGTCGCCGCACGATCGCCTGGAGGCTTTCACGCTCCCCCTCGACAAGAGCCGCCTGCTGCGGTTGGAAGCCATACTGATAGAGGCGCTGCAAGGTCCCGCGCCCCTTCGTGTCGCCGCGCGGATCGAAGAACCCGATGATGCAACGCTCGACACCGAGAACATCGACCGCGTACCGCGCGATCAGCCGCGCAAGCCGGTCGAGATCAAGCGTCCCGGTTGTGAGTTGGGCCATTTGCGCCAACATCCCGGCTTCGGCGCTGCGGCCCTTCTCCGCCATGTAGAGCTGGACATTCTCGATCGCGCGGGCGATTTGCCCTCCCACCTGTTCCAATAGGGTCGCCTCGCGCTCATCTGGCGACCAGCCCGTGTCGCTCACCAGGGCCAATACGCCATGCGTGCGTACCGCCGCGTCGAGCGGCACGATCACGAGCGCGCCGCGTGATGTTTCTCGCTCATCGATGAGCGGCGTGGCAGTCAGGTGACCTTGCTCGATCATCGGATCGCCCAGCGCCTTGCGGAGTGCCCCGGCAACGGCGGCCCGATCGCCTAGCACCCCCTCCTCCACGCCCTCGCGCCAGCGCCATGATTCTCCGGCTTCGTCGTAGAGGATTACCACCCCGTCACGCGCCCCGAAGGTCTGCAACACGACCTGGAGGCTGCGCTCGATAATCAGTTCCATATCGAGTGAGCTGTCGAGCGCGTCGCCCACTTCGCTCAGCAAGCGTAGCTCGCGGTTTCGACGCCCCGTTACATCGAGCGCCGTCTGTAACGCATCGCGCGATTCAGTCAGACGGGTTGCCATGGTATTCATCACGCCGCCGAGCATGTCAAACTCGGCGGAAAGACCGGGAGCCACGCGCGTTTCCAGATGCCCCGCGCCGATCGCCGCCGCCGCATTCGCTAACGCTTCCAGCGGCACCGTGATATTCATGATGATCCGGCGCGTAATCCAGAGCCCTAGCAGCGCTGTCGCCGTGGCGAAAATGAACGTGAGCGCAATCGTTACGGTCCGTATCCGTCCCGCCTCACCGATCGTTGCCGCGTGTACCGCGTCCTGGGCGTCAGCGATCGCGACGAGTTGTCGCGTTATCGCCTGGCGGGGCTCCGCGCTCGTGAGCTGCCAGGTTCGCACCGTTTCTAATCCACCAGCGGTGCGAACGGTAATCGCCTGCTCTGCAAGGGTATCGAGCGCGACCCATTGCGGCTGCAGCGCTTTGATCGCGGTATTGGTCCTGGCCTCGGTTGACCCTGCGGCGAGTTGCTCATATGCGCGTTGCCGCATCGTGACTGTGGCGCGATATTGGCGCAGATCCTCCGTTTCTCCGGAGGTGAGGTAGGTGATGAGTTGGCTCGTACCGGCGCTCTCGGTCGCCTGCAAGGTGACCAAACTCTGATAGGTGCGGATCCCCTGCTGATCGCTCGTGGCGAGTGTCAACGTGCCGATCCAGTTCACGAGCAAGGCTGTGCTGAAGACGGCGGCCACCGCTGCGGCCGTGATGGCGTAGAGGATGAGTATCCGCCGACCAAGGTGGCGCGTTGTACGCAGCCCACGCCAGCGCTCTTTCGTTCCCCTGCGTGCGCGCATCATCCCTCGTTATGCGGCATGAACAGCCCTCTACAGCTTTCTATGATATGTACTTGTGTGTTCTCATCTGTGAGATGGCGCAGTTCCCCATAATCCGATCTACTTGTCAGTATAGGGTGCACCATACCTCGCCACCCTAGCCCATCGGTCCCGACTTTCGCGATCCGACTTGCGGTACCGCTACCATGCGCGCTAGCGCGAACAAGCTTGATTCTCGCGCCATCCGGTGTGAACGTGGACGGTTGATGCGGCGCGCGTGAGATCTGGCCCGGAGGTAGCGTTACCCAGGGTATACTGGCGCAACTCATCGGGAAGCGGAGGGCGCGGAGCAGATCGGGGGCAGCGATGGAACTGACGATCCTTGGAGGAAGTGCGGCTACGCCGAATGGCGACGACGCATCGGCCGGTTATCTCATCACCAGCGGCACAACGTCGATCTTGATCGACTGTGGTTCTGGCGTTGTCTCGCGGCTGCGCGCCCGCTGCGATGCTCGTACCCTCAGTGGCATCGTGATCTCCCATCTCCATTCCGACCACACGTTGGATCTGATCGCGCTGCGCTATGGTTTGCGGTATGCGCCTCCCGGCCCCGGCGCGGCGATTCCGCTCCACCTACCGCCCGGCGGGATTGATTTTCTTACCCGTCTGAGCGACGTTTTCGCGCTCGGCAATGAATCTACGTCCGGTTTCTGGGATGGCGTATTCGCCCCACAAGAATACAGCGATCATCTGGCGAGTGGAGAACCGCTCGTGATCGGCAATCTATCGGTACGCTTCGCGCCGATGGTGCATTACATACCGGTCTGGGCGATACGGGTCGAGGAAGTTTCCACTGGACGTGTCCTGACCTATTCCGCCGATACCGGCCCTGCCGCGCCGCTGGCTGCGTTCGCCGCCGACAGCGATCTATTCCTCTGCGAGGCGACGCTCCTGCACCAAGCGCCGGACACCGATTTGGCCCATACCGGACACTTGACCGCCAGCGAAGCGGGTGCGATCGCGACTGGGGCGCGGGCACGCCGACTCGTCTTAACGCACCTGTGGGCGGAACTCGGCTTTGAACGCTATCTTGCCGACGCCCGTACCACCTACTCCGGTCAGGTAGATCTCGCGCGATCTGGTCTGTCATTCACCGTTTAGTGATCCACGACGAATCCGGGTACCGCTCCCGCAGATGTTCATGGCGGTATGCTATGAGGGTATCGGGAATATATAATCACGCTGAAGAGTTCGTTAGACAGATTGTAAATGTATTGTGTTCAGAGTGGGAATGCTAATTCACAACATGTTCCTATTTTGAGTTGTCCTGCGCCCACTGTATCATCAAGCGTAGATGAGTGCGGTGACCATGCAAATACATCTCGGGTAATGTCTGCGCCTCTTGCTCGTTCCCAATAACCTGAGCAAAGGTCCAGCCCAAACGACGCTCCAGGTCATCGTCGCTTACGTCCATCGATATACAGCGCCCCAGTGCGCCACGGCAGACAGCCTCTAATCGGTCGAAATAATCGATATTCGCTTGTAACAGCGCGGGACCCGATCTTTCAGACGCATGACAATACAAGACCTGTTCCGGTTGCAGTTCGGTCAGCATCCGTAAGGTAGACCGCAGCTGTGGCAACGATTCCACCGTGGTGGCGAACGGGAACGGGTACTCCGCTGCATCACCGGCGAGCAGCGTCGCGAGCTCGGGAACAAAGATCGCGATATGGTCATCGGTGTGTCCCGGCGCAAGGAACAACTCCAGCGTCAGATCGCCGCCATCGATCACCAGCCGCTCCTCGAACTGTATCGTTGGTGCGGTCGGGCGTACCTGGTCGAAACGGTCGGGTTCCGTCGCCCTCAGCTGCGCCAGCTTCCGGTCCATCTCCGCGCCGAAACGTGCCGCGCAGCGCTCTGTGGCGATGATCGGTCCGGGTAGAACAGCGTCCAGCCCCGCGAACAGCTGATTACCCCAGCAATGGTCCCAGTCGGCGTGCGTATTAATCACGAGGGGCGTGCGACCATCACGCAGATGCGGACGGGCGATGGCGAGAAGCCCCGCAGCGGTCGCGGGATTGAGCAGCGTATCGATCACGATCACGTAGCGCGTCGTCAGGACGATGAAGCTATCCACCGTCGGGCCGCAACGACAGATCAGGAGCCGGGGATCCCAATCGCCGTTTGGCACAAGTCGCACCTCATCTGCGCTCGTCTCGTCCATCACTCTATTCCCTTCGCCTTGTCGATCCCGCGCTCACGCCTGCGGGACAACGCCAGTTCGATTATCGCGTTTTGGCCCGGTAATAGGGGTGTTGGTATGTCGTCGGACGCGCAAAAACGCGCCGCATCGATTTCCGCGTCGGGCTGAAAGTCGCCACCGCGATATTCGCAGAGATAGTAGATGTCGAGTTGCGGACGAGGATACCCGCTGCGGACGTGAAAGACTTCCCCGACCGCGATCTCGTATCCCGTCTCCTCGCGCAACTCGCGCTGCAGGGCATCCTCCAATCGCTCGTTGCCGCCGACCCAGCCCCCGGGCAAGCCCCACGGATACCGCTGGCGGTAGGTGTGGTGTACGATGAGAATGCGCTCTTGCTCGTCGAAGACGATCCCCACCACCCCGACGAGGAACTTCGCGTTCAGCAACGAGAGGATCGCCCAACGTCCCCAGCGCGGGAGCGGCAGGCGCTTCCAGAGCCAGAGCAACAGGACGTGGAGCCGGTGTTTCATCCCCTGCACGCTTCCACTACCGGTCCTCCGAACCTAACGCGGGCAAGCGCCCCTAGCCAGCGCCTAAGATCGACATCCACCGTTGGCATGAGGATCGCAAAGCCTTTCCTGGCGTGCTCACGAGGGGTACGATCGTGCGACAATGTGGCGAACGCTGGAAGATTGTACCAGTGCAGATGAGAAGCGCCCGAAATAGGGAATCCGGCAACGATCCGATAACGCGCGAGGTGCCAATGCACGACGATATACGCGATGTGCCGGGTGTCCGGGTTGGACACGCCACCGATAGCGTCGCGCTCACCGGCTGTACCATTGTCCTCACCGAAGGGGGCGCGGCGGCGGCAGCGGATGTGCGGGGTGCCGCCCCTGGCACGCGCGAGACGGCGCTGTTGGCACCCGGACGCACGGTCGATCGTGTCCACGCAGTGCTGCTGACCGGTGGCAGCGCTTTCGGGCTCGCCGCCGCCGATGGGGTGATGGGTTGGCTGCGCGAGCGCGGCGTCGGTTTCGCGACCGCCGCTGGGCCGGTGCCGATCGTCCCCGCTGCCGTCCTCTTCGATCTCGCTTTCGGCGCGCCTAAATACCCCGATGCCGCGATGGGGCGAACCGCTTGCGCCGATGCCCTCGCCGATCCCGATACCCCGCTGCCGCAGGGGAATGTCGGCGCCGGAACCGGCGCGACCGTCGGCAAGCTGCGCGGCCCCGAAGGGGCGGTCAAAGGGGGACTCGGCTCGGCGAGCGCGCGTCTGCCGCTCGGCGAACTGGGTATGATCACGATCGGGGCGCTCGTCGCGGTCAACGCCGTCGGTGATATCCGCGATCCGGCGACCGGCGCGATCATCGCCGGGATGCGCGCACCGGCTGGCGGTTGGCTCGATTCGTTCGCGCAGTTACGCGGCGGTTTTCCCCTGCCCTCTGTCTCCGACCCCGCCGCGACGGCTGTTGAGGCCGGCACGAATACCACGATCGCCGTGATCGCCACCGATGCCCCGCTGGACGGTTCGTCGGCCTATCGCCTGGCCCAAAATGCCCATGATGCCTTCGCTCGCACGATCTGGCCGTGCCACACGCCGTTCGATGGTGACACAATTTTCGCCCTCTCGACCGCGCCCGGCCTAATCGCGCCACGCGCCCTCGCGGCCCTATCGGCGGCGGCTGAAGGGGTTCTGTCGCGCGCCATCATCCGCGCAGTTGAACAGGCAACCGGCGCGGGTGGCCTCCCCTCGGCTGCGGAGTGGTCGAGGGCGCACGATACGGAAGCAGAGGCAACGCCACGATGATGGTCTTCCTCGATGCCGACGCTTGCCCGGTCAAAGACCTGATCTATCGCGCCGCACTGCGTTACGGCGTACCGCTCACCGTCGTGGCAAATGGTCAGCTGCGCGTGCCGGAAGGGATCACCTTCGTGCGGGTCGGCCCCGCGCCGGATGCCGCCGATGACTGGATCGCGGAGCGGGTCGCCGCCGGCGATCTCGTCATCACCGCCGATATCCCGCTGGCTGCGCGGGCGCTCGCCGCCGATGCGTTCTGCCTCGACTTCCGGGGTGGTGAGTTCACCCCCAACCGGATCGGCGATGCCCTCGCCATGCGTGACCTGCACCGCTTCCTCCGCGAGGTTGGCGATCCCGATGCCAATCGCGGGCCTTCCGCTTATACCCCGCGCGATCGCGGCCACTTCGCCTCCAAGCTCGATGCGACCCTCAGCCGCCTCGCGCGCGAGGGCTAAAACGGGATGCCTCGGCTACAATCTAGCACAATCGAACGTCTCGTCTGATGTAGCGCGCAGGCGAATCTGTCGCGCCGGAGTTCCGTGTGAAGAAAACCTTCCTCACCCGTCGCAACGTGCTGATCCTCGTTGCCCTGCTTATCGTGGCGGCCCTCGGCGTGGCGGCCTGGCAATTCGCCGGGTCGCGTACCGGCACCACGGCGACGACAACGACCGTCCGGCGCGGATCGCTGAAATCGTCGATCGAGACGAGCGGTCGTCTTGCCTCGCGCACCGCGCGTAGCGTCTCTTCGATCGCCAGCGGCACCGTCAAGATTGTCGCGGTGCGCGAAGGTGAATCGGTGAAGCAGGGCGATGTCCTGGTTGTCCTCGATGACACGCCCGCGCGGGCCGATATACAACGGGCCGAGCGCGCGGTCGAGGCTGCCGAGACGCGCGTCGGTGTCGCCCGGCAGCGCGCCCAGACCGATGGGAACGCCCTGCCCGATGTTGCCGCCGCCGAGGGTGATGCCGTCAATGCCCGTGCCGCCCTCGCCGCCGCGAATGATCGGCTGACCGCGACGCTGATCCTCGCTCCGCTTGATGGCCTTGTCGGGGCGGTACGTGTCAGCGAGGGGAGTAATTACGGCGCGGGCAGCGAGATCGCGACGATTACCGGCGCCGACGATCTCTATGTGACCGCCGACCTCGATGAGGTCGATCGCCCCCTCGTGAGCGAGGGCCAGGAGGTCACGGTGACGGTGACCTCGTTCCCGGCCACACCGCTCGGCGGTCGCCTCGCCGCCCTCAGCGCCACCTCACAAAGTCGTGGGGGATCGACGGTCTACCCGGTGCAGATCACGATCGAGCGTCCGGCGACCACACCGCTCGCCCTCCTGCCGGGGATGACGGTCGATGTGCGTATCGTCACCACCGCCCGCGACAATATCCTGATCCTGCCGAGCCGCGCGATCCGCCGCGCCGGTGACCGCCAGTATGTTACCGTGCGGCGCGACAACCAGGACCTTGACGTCGAGATTCGCACCGGCGCGCGGAGCGGTGGCGACGTCGAGATCGCCGACGGCCTATCTGAGGGCGACGTGGTCGTCCTGCGCTAAGCGCGTTTCCTTGGGCGCACGCGCTTTTTTGTCACCGCGCGTGCGAATGGAGCCTTCGGGTCCATCCATTGCTTGTTGCCGTCCCCCCTCCCAACAAGCGCAGCTGCCAGGTAGCTTAAGGCCCAGACACCACTGTCCCTTACCGGGTACCCACCCCTATCAGGACTAAACTCTCATTGAGTCGTTCTCGGCCCGATGCTACGCTACGAACGGACCCACTGCCACAGCGAGGTGCCGAATCCCGGAGCCATGTTGGCGTGGCGGGCGTTGTAGAGCGTAGCGACAGGCGAGGTAACGCGATGACGGCGATAGCGGCGCGCCCACCGAGTGCGAGCGCACTGGTGAAGGAGCCCACGTCCCTTGAAGATACCGGGCTCGATCTCCCCTTTCTCGCCGATCTCGTCCTGAAGGCGATCTATTACAACAACGCGATCACCGCGCAACGGATCACCGAAATCCTCTGCCTGCCCTACTTCAACGTGATCGACCGCGCGCTGACGATGCTCAAGCGCGAGGAGTTGGTCGAGGTCAGCGGCAGTAACGGCTTCGGTGAACTCGGTTACCAGTATTCGATCGCCCCGAAAGGCTTGGCGCGTGTCCACGAAGTCATGGAGCGGTCCACCTATCTCGGCCCCGCCCCGGTGACCTTGGAAGATTACATCGCCGTGGTCAAAGCCCAGGCGATCGGCGAGGTGCGGGTTAGCCCGGCGGATATTCGCGCCGCGATGGCCGACCTCGTCCTCGAAGAATCGACGATGGACATCATCGGGCAGGCGGTGAATACCGGGCGTTCGCTTTTCCTCTTTGGTCACCCCGGCAACGGCAAGACCGTGATGGCCGAGCATATCGTCCCGCTCCTCGGCGGGCATATCTTCGTCCCGCACTGCATCGTGGTGGACGGTCAGATCATCAAGGTGCTCGACTTCCACAACCATACCCCGGTCAACCCGACCGGCTCGAACCGGCTCGACTGGGACCGGCGCTGGGTCCGCTGCGAACGCCCCGCGATCATCGTCGGCGGCGAACTGACCCTCGAATCGCTCGACCTCACCTACAATCCGAGCAATCGCTACTACGAAGCGCCGTTACAGATGAAGGCGAATAGCGGCCTCTTCCTGATCGATGACTTCGGGCGGCAACAGGTCCACCCGCGCGAACTGCTGAACCGCTGGATCGTGCCGTTGGAGAAGCGGATCGACTACCTGACCCTGCATACCGGCAAGAAGATCGAGGTGCCGTTCGATCAGCTGATCGTCTTTTCGACCAACTTGGAGCCGAAAGACCTGGTCGATGAGGCGTTCTTGCGCCGTATCCAGAACAAGGTGCGGATCCACAACCCCTCGCCCGAGATGTTCCGCGAGATCTTCCGTCGGCAGTGTCGCGACTTCGGCGTCTCGTTCGATCAGGAAGTGCTGATCTATCTCCTGCGCGAGTATTACATCAAGCCGAAGCGCGAACTGCGCGCCTGCCACCCGCGCGACCTCTTGCGTATCCTGATCGGCTTCGCTCGCTACCACGACAGCCCGCCACAACTTTCGACCCAGATGATCGATCGCGCCTGCAAAGTGTATTTCGCCGACCTGTAGGGCTCTGATAATCTGAATCTGGGCATGGGATAGAGCGTAAATGATCGATTGGTCTGAGTTTCTGCATCAGTGGAACTCAAAGTTACTCGCTTCCCCTGAATTGATAGAGGAGCTAAAGCACTGGCCCAATGACGATCTTGAGCATGCCGCTGAGAATGGGTGGTTAGGGTATCCTGGTGTGACCGAAGTCGAACTTATGACCACTGAAGCCCGTTTGGGAAGACAATTGCCACCGAGCTATCGTGCCTTTCTCTCAACCAGTAAC
Source organism: Thermomicrobiales bacterium (assembly GCA_036563365.1). Lineage (GTDB taxonomy): Bacteria > Chloroflexota > Chloroflexia > Thermomicrobiales > CADCWN01 > CADCWN01. The sequence continues at coordinate 5,550 of DATCMP010000430.1, read as the reverse complement.
GGATGGCGATTTCTAGGCAATCGCATCCCGAAATTGTGGTCGGCTCAAGAGATCGAGTGGCTTCCTACAAGACACCGCGAGAGCATTGATGCGTGGTTGGAAGGGGAACGCTTTGATACTGAGAGTGCAATTGCCGCGATCCCGGACAGCGAGTATTTCGTTTATGGCGAGGCGCAGGAACCGTTTACCGTTCGCAGCGAGTATTTGCATACCGCTTTGGATATCAGCGCTGTGGAAATCGCCGGAACAGCGATGTATTTGCTCAATCCACAGGTTATTGTCGGCGGCGAATGGGAAGCGTGGCTTTGGGCACACTGGTTACCCGGCGCGTATCGCTACCGCTCCTTTGATGAGTTGGTGTTGGCAGCATATCAGACTTTTTAATAGGCTAAACACAGCCCTGAAGGTCCACTTCCAACAGATTTATGAGTTTCGGTTTCTGTCCCCTGCTCATAACCGAGATGGGACGTGGTCATGTTGCGTCACTTCTTTATGGCCTTTTCATGCCGGTGTAGAGCTTTCACGTTGATCGGTGTGGGCAAACCCTCAGTATCTATGTCATACTTGATTCCCTACACCCTGCCTGCATAAGAACGAAGCCTTTCGGGGCATGAGTCTGTTGTTGGATAGTGTTTCCCTACGGCCACGAGTGGTGGAGCAGATTTTGGCAGACCGGCCGGCGTTTGTCGCCGATGAACTGGATGATCTTCCCCGATACGGAGCCTTGCGTGAGGGTTGGCCGATTATCGTGGGCGCGGCGGCGTTGGCGCTGCCCCTCGCCGTCATCGACCGCCGCTTGATCTGGCCGCCGTTGTTGTTCGCGGGGGCGGCTGCCGCGTTTTTCCGCGATCCGCGTCGCACCGCGCCGCCCGATCCCGATTGTCTGTACTCCGCAGCCGATGGCTTCATCCTCGATGTCGATGAAATCGAGGAGCCGTGGTTCCTTGGCGGGCGTGGCCTGCGGATCATCACCTTCCTCTCCCTCTTCGATGTCCATGTCAATCGCAGCCCACTGGCCGGGACGCTCGTCAAAATCCAGCATATCGATGGTGGTTATGCCCCGGCGATGGATCGCGTCGGTGCGGAACTGAATGAGCGCCAACTCCTCGCCATCGATGGCGCGCGCGGACCGGTCGTCGTCGTACAGGTCGCCGGCTTGCTGGCGCGGCGGATACGTCGCTGGGTCGAGCCGGGCGCGACGCTACGGGCCGGGCAAAAGTTCGGGATGATCAAATTCGGCTCGCGCACCGACGTCATTATCCCGCTCGGTCGGGCGGAGGCACTGGTAACCAAAGGCGCGCGCGTGCGTGCGGGGATCACGCCGATCGCGCGTTATCATACCGGGGGTATGGAAGGTGCGTAGTCAATCGCTGTGTGCTGCGTAGTGTTCACGGACAATCGGCAATTTCTCGTCCTGTACAAGCGGTACACGTAAAAGGTTGATGATTGCTCCGCACTGAGCGGCAATGTCTGCAATGGGGGCAAATCGCTCGCACGGGTTCTAGGGATAGGGGAAGCTCATTGAAAGGAAAAGTGCGACGAGGGTGTGAGCAGATCCCGAATGTGATCACATTTGGTAATCTGCTCTGCGGTGTGGCGGCGATCATGCTCGTGATGGATGAGCACTTTCTGCTCGCCCCGGCAGTGATCTTCCTCGCTGGCGTGCTCGATGTGCTGGACGGGATCCTCGCGCGGAAGTTGCGCGGTGCCGATCCGTTCGGCGAAGCGCTCGACTCGCTGGCCGACATCATCTCGTTTGGGATTGCCCCGGCGCTGATCGTCTATCGCGGCTTCCTGCATCATTGGCCGATCGTCGGTTGGCTCGTTGCTGGCGGCTACGCCGTCTGCGGTGCCTGGCGTCTCGCCCGCTTCGCATCGAGCGAGAAGGGTCCGTTCTTCCAAGGCTTGCCGATCACGATGGCGGGGATGTCTTCCGCCGCCTTCCTCTTCTATCCCCAGTTCTGGTCGCCGAGCGCCGTCGCCGTGATGACCCTCACCCTCGCCATCCTGATGGTGAGCCACTTCCGCTTCCCGAAGATCCCGTTGCTCTTTCGACCGTTCCCACGCCCGATGCGCCCGATCATCGTCGGGTTACTGATCCTGGCCGCCGTCGCGATCTCCCCCGCCGCTGTCCTCACCGCACTCGGCGTGACGTATTTCGCGGTTGCCCTGTTAGAGAACTTCGGTTTCTGGGAAGCGGTTGCTGATGGGCCGGTCGGTGATGCCGTTGCGCGTCTCCGGGCACGCCATTAAGCACCGCTGCTCCGTCTATCGAACGGTCAGAAGCGCCTCGCGAACTCGTCGCGAGGCGCTTATTTTATTGAACGTTGATTGGCAGGTTCGGGCGTGTCTATTCCTGCTGATCAATTACAGCAGCCGAAGAAAAACGCCGGTGGCAGATTACGCGGCACCCAGCGGGTTTCGACGGTCCTGTAAATTTGCCCCAACAGCGGGCGGATATACGGCGAATACTGGTAGGCCGTGAACAGCCCTTGCGGGGCCAAGGCGCGTGCAGATGCCTGCAAGATCCCTACGCGCAGACTGGCGGGCATCGCGGTGTAAGGAATCCCGGAAATGATCACATCGGCACCATCCCAGCCCAGCGCCGCGATATGCCGCTCGATCAGGGCCGCCGAGCCGCGCACCGCGATCAGCCGCGGGTCCGGTATCCGCTGGCGGAGATCGGTGATGAAATGCTCCTCGGTATCCAGCGTTAGTAGCTGACCATCCGGCGCGAGGCGGCGCATGATCTCGGTGGTGAAGACCCCGGTGCCTGGGCCGTACTCTACTACCCGCTTCATCCGCCCGAAATCGACCCGATCGAGCATCGCCCGCACCAGGTATTGTGAACTCGGCGTCACCGAGCCGATGGTGCGCCAGTCGCGCAGGAAGCTTTGCAAAAATACGGTACGATCGCGCGTCACGCCTGTGGTCAACGTTCCCTCTCCTTCGACTAGGCCGCTTGTCGCGGCCGGGCCGCGTTGCGGCCAACTTCTCGGCGCAACTATACGCGATCGGGTCCCGCCCTCGGATTGCCACTTGACGCCCGTGCCGCATCTCCGTATAATCGTTGCGCCTGCCTACGACTAGGCGGCTTCGGTGTGTGATAGAAAGTAATGGGATAAACGTCGCCCATGTCGCGTGACGGCATGGCGGTGGGGCGCAAATGACCGGTTCACCACCAGGGACAACGACAACGCAATCGCGACCGAAGCCTCTGGGTTCACGGACCCAAAGGCTTTTTTTTTGCGCGACCGCGAACAACATCCTGGCTGGTGTTCGCCGCCAATGTTCGGTTACGGTGTGCGATGAACGGCAGTCTGCTCTGCGGCATATGGACGGTCGGTATCCTGCGCCGCTTGTTGATCGGTCGCCACTCGGAGGGTTCTGATGTCGCGTGACTTGCTCCTGCGCGGTGGGCGCATCCTTGATGCGGCTAGCGGGCGCGACGAGATCGGTGATCTGCTGATCGTCGGTGGCCTGATCGCTGCTGTCGGCGGGACGATCGCGCCGCCAGCCGGGGCCGAAATCCTCGATCTGCACGGGCTGGTCGTGACACCGGGGTGGATCGATCTGCACACCCATCTCCGCGAGCCGGGTTTCGAGTACAAAGAGACGATCCAGGGCGGGGCGGCGGCGGCGGCGCAGGGCGGTTTCACCACGGTCTGCTGTATGCCCAACACCCGCCCGGCTCTCGATACGTCGGAGCAAATCGCCTACGTCCTCGAACGGGCGCGCGGGGCGGCGGTCCGTGTCCTGCCGATCGCGACGATCACGCGCGAACGGGCGCTCGAAGAACCGGTCGATTTTGCGGCGCTCGCGACGGCGGGGGCGATCGGCTTCTCCGATGATGGCGAATCGACCAGTTCGGCCCACACGATGCTGGTCGCCCTGGAAGCGAGCAAGGTCTTGCGGCGACCGATCATGGTCCATTGCGAGGAGCCGAGCCTGGTCCGTGGTGGCGCGCTGAACGCGGGGCCGGTCGCCGATGCACTCGGCCTGCCCGGTAGCCCCCCTATCGCCGAAGAGGTGATGCTGGCGCGCGACCTCACCCTCGCCGCCGCGACCGGTGGCTGGCTCTTCGCCTGCCACACGACCACCGCACGCGGCGTCGCGCTGATCCGCGAGGCCAAGGCGCGCGGCGTCCACGTCACCGCCGAGGTCACGCCGCACCATCTCGCGCTCACCGACGAGTGGGTGGCGGGGAGCCGACGACTACATTGGGAGCAGGAGGCGTTCCCGGCTGGCGTCTCTGCCGACGCGAACACGAAGGTGAACCCGCCGCTGCGGACCGGCGCGGATATCGAGGCGTTGGTCGAAGGGCTGCGCGACGGGACGATCGACACGATCGGGACCGATCATGCTCCGCACGCCGCGAGCGATAAACCCGCCGATTATCGCGCCGCCGCCTTTGGGATGCTCGGCTTCGAGGTCGCCCTACCGACGCTGATGAGCCTCGTTCGGGCTGGTGCGCTCGATCTGCCGACGATCATCGCCAAGCTGACCGTCGCGCCCGCCGCAGTCCTCGGTGACATCCTGCCGCCCGGCGCGGGGACGCTGGCGGTCGGTGCCGCCGCCGACGTGACCATCTTCGACACCGATCGTCGCTGGATGGTCACACCGGAGTCGCTGCGCTCTTCGAGCAAGAATACGCCGCTGCTCGGTCGCGAGGTGCAGGGGATGGTGACGCACACGATCGTGGGGGGCGAGGTCCGCTATCGTGCCTGAGCCCCGCCCCGCCCCCGCCTTTACGCTACGCCCGGTTACCGCCGAGGACTACTCCTTCCTCTACGACCTGCACGTTGCGGCGATGAAAGAGTACGTGGCGCAGACCTGGGGCTGGGATGAAGCGGTGCAGCAGGCGATGTTCCGCGAAAACTTCACCCCGGAGCGGAGTCAGATCGTGATGGTGGATGGTCGCGCGGTCGGCGTTTTTGCCGCCGAGCGTCGCCCCGCCGAGTGGTTCGTCTGGGCTATCGCCATCGGGCCAGAGATGCAGGGGCAAGGGTTGGGTGCGACCTTGCTGCGCGACCTGCTTGCAACCGCCGCGCGTGACGCCTTGCCGACACGGTTACAGGTCTTGCGGGTCAACCTTGCCCGCCGACTGTACGAGCGGTTAGGGTTTGCCGTTGTCGGCGAGACTCCGACTCACTACCTGATGTTGGCCCCGGCGCATACGTTGCAGCAACAGTGTGAGGAGGGCTAGAGTGATGAACACACCTGCGCCTACCTTTCGCTTGAACTTCGAGGAGGCGTTCCGTTTCATCTGGCGCGATCCGCGCTGGCTCGCCAAGCTGGCGCTCGGTGCGCTGTTCAGTCTGCTGTCGTTCGTGGTCGTGGGCGGTATCCTGACGCAAGGTTATCTGCTCATCCTCGCCGAGCGTGTGGCGCGCGCCGAACCGCAGCCGCTGCCGGAATGGGAAGACTACGGGGAAATCGCGCGCCAGGGGTTCAGCGGCTTTCTCATCACGTTGGTGCTCAGCCTTCCCCTGATCATGCTCGGCCTTGTCATCGCGCTGCTCTATTTGCCGATACTCTTCGCCGGTGCTT
>DATCMP010000126.1:0-5714 GCA_036563365.1 Thermomicrobiales bacterium | reverse complement strand
ACCGCGAAACCGACCGGCGCGTCCGGTTGGAGGGTCAGCGACGCGCCGGGCACCGCATCGGTGACGACGATCCGCGGCTCGCCGATCGTCTGGCCGACCGCGCAGATCAGGGTCTCGCCGTTGGTGGACCAGTCGTAGATGATATTCCCCTCGGCGGGGACGATCGGGGAGAGTCGCTGGCCTTCGATCGTGATCGCGCGCAGCTCCGGGCGGCGGTCGAACGGCTTGCCGGTGTCGTAAATCAGGACTTTTCCGCCGCGCAGCCAGGCCGGTCGGCGTACGTCGAACGGCGGTTCCTCGCGCGTCAATTGGCGATGGATCCCGGTGCGGAGGTCGAGGAGCCAGAGATTACGCACGGCGCGCTCATCCTCGACCACGTAGGCGATCGTCGTGCCGTCGGGCGACCAGGTGGGGAACGACTCGATCGCGGTATCGTTCGTCAGCCGGATCGGTTGCTGCGTCTCGATATCGGTCAGGTAGAGATCGATTTGCCCATCGCGGTCGGAGGCGAACACGAGCGTGCGCGCCGGGACCAACCCGGTCGGCGGGGTGATCGGCGTCGAGGCCGGTGGCCCGGCCACGGTCGCCACCGGCGTCGCGCGCGGGCGCGCCGTCGCGGTCGGGGCGATCTGCTCCGGTGAGGGGGCGGGCCTGAATGACGGCATACAGCCCGCCAACCCCCCCAGCATCATCAGGATAAACAGTGTCAACGCGAGGGTGCGACGAGGCGACCGGCGACGCGGCGGCGATACCGTTGTGCCTGGCGCGGCACCGGTGGGTCGGCGGGGGCTGTCCATCGCTACGTGTATCCGTCCCTCCACAGCGGTATCCACTGTGCGCGTCCTTATCTCGTCCGCCGCACGCCGTCGCGTAGGACTTCGTCGTACAGATCACGCGTGGCGGCGGCGGCTCGCGCCCAGGTGAACGGTGCCGCCTGGCGTGGGCCGCGTTCGCGCAGGGTCGCGCGCAGAGGTTTGTCGTCGAGCAGTCGCGCGAGGGCGGCGGCGAGGGCGGCGGGGTCGCGCGGGTCGGTCAGCAGGGCGGCATCGCCGACGATCTCGGCCATCGCCGTGCCCGCACCGGTGACGGTCGGCACGCCGCAGGCGAGTGCTTCCAACGGCGGCAGGCCGAATCCTTCGTAGAGGGAAGGATAGACGAAAACGGTGGCCGCGTTGTACCAGCGCGGCAGATCCTCGTCGGGGACGAACCCGGTGAAGCGCACGCGCCCGGTGAGGCCGAGGGTCGCCACGCGCGCCAGCGCCTCAGCGAAGAGCCAGCCCTGCCCGCCCACGACGACCAGTTCGGCGTCGGTCCCTGACGCGAGGCGAGCGAACGCCTCCAGCAATCCGGTGAGATTCTTGCGCGGTTCCAGCGTCCCCACGCAGAGGATCACCCGCTCGGGCAGCCGCTGCGCCTCCTTGAACCGGGCGATCTCCTCGGCCGGGAGCGGCCTGAACGTCGCATCGACGGCGTTGTGGACGACCGCGATCTTACCGGCTGGCACGCGCAGACGGCGTACGATCTCGTCGCGGGTGAAGGCGGAGACGGCGATGATCCGCGCGGCGCGGTGGGCCGAGAGGGCGGTCAGCAGCGTCAGGTAGCGTCGCCTGGCGGCACCGAGGGCTTCCGGGTGGGCGAGGAAGGCGAGGTCGTGAATCGTGACGATCCCCCGGCCCGCCGCGGCCAGCGGCAGGGCGTTGACCGGCCCGTGGAAGAGATCGAGCCGGGCACGGGCTGCGGCGAAGGGACCGACCGCCTGCTCCCAGGCGATCCGGGCCAGCGGATTCGCCGTCGGTATGCGGCTGTGGACGAAGCGCAACGGGCCGGATGCCCCATGGGGCAGGAAGTCCGGCGGGACCGGCTCGGGGCCGACGAAGGCGAGATAGTCGTGCGTGTCGGCAGGGTCGGCGTCGCCCGCAAAGGCGCGCAGCAGTTCGGCGATATAGCGGCTGACCCCCGCTTGACGGTAGGAACCGGCGAACGAGAGCAGGTGCGCGTCGATCCCGATCCGCGCGGGGCGACGTGCCATCATCTCTCCACGCCGCCCGTGCCGTGCCCGCGCCCCTGGGCGCTGGCGATGATCTCCTCGGCGGTATCTACGGCGGCTTCCTCGTCGATGACCTCGGCAGCGAGGGTGCCGAGCATCATCGCTGCCGGGTCTTCGCTGCGATAGATCAGGTAGTAGCGCGGGCCACTCCGGCGTTGCCAGAGGCGCGGCGGCACGACGACGATCTTAAACTGATCGTGTCGTAAGTGATGCCGATTGACGAAATCGAGGAGGACCGGGAGCGACCCGAAAAGCTTCGAGACCCACATCGCCTTCCCCCTCCGTGTCCACAACGATTGGGGGACTCTACTCGATTCTCGTGCGTCATGCCAGCGGTTGGATGAGGCGCGGGGCCACGAGCGGAAGTGGGCAGTCCGAGAGTGCGGGACCGGGATTTCAATCCCGGTCCCGTCGTGTCCAGATAATCATGATGCGTTGGTGGCTTACCGGTCCGAACGTCGAGGATCAGTTCACCTCGCCAGGAGGCGTTCGACAGCATCCAGCAGATCGTCGAGATCGAAGGGCTTGGCGAGGTAGCCGTGTGCCCCGATCTGCTCGGCCCACCGGCGCGCGTCTTGCGCCGCCGTCATCACCAGAATCGGCACCGTGCTCCCGCGCTGGTGGAGCGTGGCGGCAACATCCCAGCCGTTCATCCCGGGCATCCGCATATCCAGCAAGACGAGCGCGGGGCGGGTCTCCTCGATCTGCTGTAACGCGGTGGCCCCGTCCGCCGCCATGATGACCGGATAACCCTCCGATTCGAGGATCTCGCTGATCGCCGCGCGGATCGCCGCGTCATCATCCACCACCAGGATCGGGCCGGTTAGCGCGGTGCCGGGGGCACGGAGGTTGCCGGTCCCCGGTCGCCGGTCGCCGTGACCAAATGTCGATCGCGCGTCGCTCAATCGGCTCCGCTCTGCTGTCGGAAAGGGTCGGTGCTGGCGCGGGATATACCCGGGCGTGGGGGGGCGTTTCTGCTCGGCCCTGCCGCCGCCAATGGTCCACCCGCTCATCGACCCTCCCCATTTCTCTCACGTGGGCCCTGCGCCGCGTGCGGCAGGGTAATCTCGAAGGTACTCCCCGCGCCGAGGGTACTGCTGACGGCGATCCGCCCGCCATGTTCCTCGACGATCCCGCGACAAATATACAGCCCCAGGCCCATCCCGGCGAAGCTCCGATCGTCCACGTTCGCGGCGCGGTGGAAGCGGTCGAAGAGGTGCGGCAAATCGGCGGGAGGGACGCCGATCCCCTGATCGGTCACCGTCATGTGGGCCGTCTCCCCGGTCACCCAGAGCCGGAGTGTCACGTCGCCGCCCGCTGGGCTGTATTTCACCGCGTTCTCGACCAGGTTGTCAAGCAACTGCGTGATCCGCAACGTGTCGTACAGGCCAACAATTGGCCCGTGCGCCTCCAGTACGACCTGATGACGCGCGGAAGTATGCCGTTCGGCGACCTCGCGCGCCACCTCGACCAGATCCGCTGACTCGCGCCGTCCGAGCAGTTGCCCTTGCTCCGCCCGAGCGGCATCAAGGAGTTCTACGACGATACCGCGCAAACGGATCGATTCGCCGACGATCCGGCGAATGGCGACGAGATCCGGTGGCGCTTCGGGGCGGCGCAGGGCGCGACGCTCCAGGAGTTGCGCCGAGGCGATCAGCGTCGTGAGCGGTGTCTTGAGATCATGCGCGGCGGCGGAGAGGAAGTCGTCTTTCAGGCGCGTCGCTTCCTCGCGCGCCCGCACCCGCGCCGCCTCATCGATCAACGCGCGGCTTTCGAGGATCACCGCCCCTTGATCGGCCAGGAGTTGCACGAGGCGCAGATCCTCCTCGGCGAAGATCGGGGCGCGCGGTGCGAAGACCGACAGCACGCCCAGCCGCTTCGTACCCGCCGTGATCGGGGCGGCGAGGATGGCGAGCGCCCTGGTGCTCCGATAGAGCGCGGCGTGTTCGGGATCGTCGCGGGCGGCATCCGCCGAGAAGACCGCCTGCTGGGTGGTGAACGCGCGGCCCCCGATCAGGATGTCGGGGTCATACGGCGCCGGGCCGTTGGGGCCGGTGTAGAACATCTTGCCGCTAGCCTCGTCCCACAAGCCGATCGAGGCGTAGGGCGCACCCAGCGCCTCCACCGCGCCGCGTTCCAGCTCGCGCACGATCGCCGCCGTGTCGGGCAGGCGCGGCAAGCTCGCGGCCCGCCCGAGGAAGGCCCGCAATTCCGGCTCTTGCCAGGCGCGGCGCAGGAGGGACGGTGGCGCGAAGCCGATGAAGTAGCTGATGCCGGAGGCGAGCGAACAGAGTTGTTGGACCAGCCTGAGCGCGTCGCGGATAGCCGCGGGCTCGATCGCATTAAATCCGGCGAGGAGGATGCTCAGGCCGAGGAACCCCGAGCCGTAGGCGACCGCCTGCATCCGGCGGCGCGTGACCCCGCTCGTGCGCCGTGCCGCGCGCAGAAAGGCGAAGGCGACATAGCCGTTGACGACGAAGAAGTAGATGACTAGCAGGAGTGTGACCGGCAGGGGCAGGGGTGGTGGGAAGACGATGGTGGCCACGATGGTGCAGGCCAGCCCCGCTTCGGCCGCGCGCAAGATACGGGTTGGCACGCTGGTGAAGTCGTTGACGAGCCGTAGCAGCAAGTAGGGCAGCAACATCAGCAGCGCGATGATCAGCACGCTGATGACGCGCCCGACCGGTATACCAAGCGCGCGGAAAACCCATCCCTGCGCGATGATCACGGTGACGACGCCGAAGAAGAGCGCGATGTCCATGCGCACGCGTGTCGGGTGACGTACCGCGGTGATCGTGACCACGATCGAGATCAGGACATAGAGCGCCTGTGTCAGCCATTGGATAAACTCGATCGCGCTCATCGCCGCTCCACTGAGACACTGAGGACCCTGTGCCGCAGCCCGGCTGCCACCATACCATGTTGCGATAACGATCGCCGCTTACCATAGCATGTCGCTTGCGCCCGCGCCATCTCCGGTGGGTCGACGCGGCCTGAAACAAGGCACCTCGCTACGGAATACATCTGTGGACCGCCATTCATCACCGCCTCGCGCCCGTATCGCGAACTCCGTATATACTTCTCGCATCACCTCCGCCCCCCGCTGCTATCCTGCCGCGATGTCAGGAGCCGTTGATGGTTCAGACGACCCCCGGCCCCCCGAGCGGTACGATCACATTGTTGTTCACCGACATCGAGGGTTCGACGCGCCTGTTGCGGGCGCTCGGCGAGCGGTATGCCGAGGTACTGGCGGCGCATAACGAACTCTTGCGCGGTGTTTGGGCCGCGCACGGCGGCTACGAGGTCGATACCCAGGGCGACTCGTTCTTCGTCAGCTTCGCCCAGGCGGCAGGCGCGGTCGCGGCGGCGGTCGCGGCGCAACGCGCCCTGGCGGCGCACCCCTGGCCGCTGGGTCGGGCTGTGCTGGTGCGGATGGGGTTGCACACCGGAACGCCGCGCGCGGTCGGCGGGCGCTACGTCGGGCTCGATGTCCACCGCGCCGCGCGGGTCGGGGCGCTGGCGCACGGCGGGCAAATCCTGCTGACCGAGGCGACTCATGATCTGGTCGCGACGGCCTTGCCGCCGGGCGTGACGCTGCGCGACCTCGGGCCGCATCGCCTAAAGGATCTCGGCTGGCCGGAGCAGATCTACCAGCTGCTCGTGCCGG
>DATCMP010000386.1:0-1606 GCA_036563365.1 Thermomicrobiales bacterium | reverse complement strand
AGGAACTCGGTGTCGTCCACGCCGTGAAATGCCTCTTTCGGCGCGTCGCGCGGCACGCCGCCGGAGAGGTGGACGACCGGCACCCCGGCGGCGTACGCCCCGCCGATCCCGGCGATCAGGTTCAGCGCGCCGGGCCCGGCGGTCGTGATGCAGATCCCCGGCCGCCCGGTGAGTCGCGCATAGACCTCGGCGGCGATCGCGGCGGTGTTCTCGTGCCGGATGGTGACCGGCCGGAGGTGGGGGGCGTCGGCCAGGGCGTCGAAGAGGGGGACGACATGGTCGCCGTCGAGGCCGAAGAAGAGGTCGACGCCATGCGCCAGCAGCCGATCGACGACCAATTGACTCGGGGTGCGGAATTGCGTCGCGTTCACCGGGCTACCTCCATACAATAGATTGCACGCCGCCACGTGAAGGTTGGGGAGACGCCGATATGGTACACCGGCGTAGGTTTGTGCCGATGCAGATCGGTCGATACTGCCGCCGCCGACGGAAGCGAGCGCCAGTGGCACTCGTCGGTGCGCTGGCGCCTTAACTCCGCACGCCCTCTATTCGCTCGCGAGAGGATCGCGCCAGCCTCAGGCAGCGGCACCCGCTGCTTCGACGCGGGCGAGACTGCCGGGTAGGGTGCGAAAAGTCCCCCCATAATGTTGGAATGTTGGCTGGGGTGTGTCGTAAGCAACGCCTTCCCGACTTCCATTTTACACGTTGCCCGTACACAGTCGCGCCAGGCTCGGCATGCGGATGGACTTTTCACACCATGCGGGAATGACGAATAGGGAGCGGAGCGCGCGATCCCGCGAAGTGTGGGCGAGCAAGGCTACTTGGCTCATCTGGCCATCAGTTTCTCAATTAGCCCCCTCCGCGTCTCCCGATCTCCTGTTCCGGCCCATACAGATTGTCGGGGCGTGAACACAGAAAGACGCCGACAACCCCTAGAGGCCATCGGCGTCTCCCTCATCGAAACGTGCTGGTCGTTTCCTCCGCCTTGCGGCTTCCGACTCGACGTTGGCTCCGAGTGCCGACCCGAAAGTCTTTGCTCTTCGCCGCTACCGCCACGTCCGCTTCAGCTTCCCCTTGCGGTTCATCTGGCACTTCGGTGGGGCCGCTCGCCCGATGAGAGGAGAATACCATCGGTATGACAGATTGTCAAGCCCCCTGGCGGACCAGAACCCACCCGCTACCGAAGTGGAGATCAAGGCGGCCATCGACGCGGTGGACGCCGCGGGCGGCGGGGTCGTGAGGCTCCTGCCCGGCACCGACAACTTCTCGTCGTCGATCTCCTGCACCCTGCTCAACCACTACAACAACATCTCCATCGTCGGTTCCGGGCGCGGGGCGACGATCCTCAAGGCCGTTGCCAACAACGTGTCCATCTTCGCCTTCGGGAACGGCGATGCTAATTCCGGCATCGTCCCGAAGAACCTCCACTTCGCCCAGATGACCCTGGACATGAACAACACGACCGGCGCGGCCTACGGCATGGCGATCGCCTGCTGCCAGGACGTGACGATGGACAACCTCCACTTCAAGAACCAGAAGAACGGGGCCAAATCGATGCTCTTCTTCGGCGTGACCGCCAACGCCTCCGGTGCCCTCATCCCGCGCC
>DATCMP010000367.1:0-9296 GCA_036563365.1 Thermomicrobiales bacterium | reverse complement strand
CAGCACCTGCCCCAGCCGTTGTCGGTCGGCGACGACCAAAGGCAGATCGGGGGCGACATCGCGCACGACGATGATCTGGCGCTCACGTCTTGCCAGCGGGGCGATCGAGGCGAACACTTCTTCGACCACCTCATTGGCCGCGACCGGCCCGAGGGCGATCTGCAATTCCCCCGACTCGGCGCGTGCCAGGGACAGCAATTCATCGACGAGGCCGCCGAGTCGTTCGGTCTCGCGGCTGATGATGCCGAGATATTTGCGGAGCTCGACCGGTTCTGCTTGCGGTAGCGCTTCGGTTGTTGGTCGTTCGAGGCCGATCATCAGGGAATCGACGTGACCACGGATGGAGGCGATCGGCGTTCGCAGTTCGTGGGAGACGTTGACGATCAACTCCCGACGCTTCTGGTCGGATTCCTCCGCCTTGACTGTCGCCGCCTGCGCGACAGCCTGTGTCGCGGTGAGGCGCGCGGCGAGGTCGCTTTGGCCCAGCATCATCCCGGCGAAGCGGGCCGAGAGGAACGCCATCCCGTTAAACAGATGGAGCGACCCGAGACCGATCACCAGGCCGAGCACCGACAGGGCACCGTTGAAGATGATCGCGAATGGCGACGGTTCCACGCCGTAGCCAGCGTCGATGAGCAGGGGCAGGGGCGCGAAGACGAGGCGCGTGGTGAGCGCGATCAACCCCATCGTGATGACGAAGGAGAGCAGCCCGAGCGGGAAGCGTGCGAGCAGATAGAGCAGGCTGGTCCAGGTGACGCTGTTGCTCAGGTGCGATTTTAGCCAGCGCCAGGGGGAGTAGCCGGGCGGGCGCTGGCGATACATCGGCCGGATGTCCGCGCGCAGCCACCAGATCGCCAACTGGCGCTCGAACGCGGCAAGCCCCCACCAGCTGAAGACCATGAACAGGAGGATCGGCACCCCGATCCCGGCGATCACCGAGCCGATCCCGGCGGAGAGGCCGCCGAGCAGAAAAACAAAATAGCCGAGGCCGAGTGGCAGAGAAGAGAGGAGATAGAAGATGTTGCGGTACGTTTGCCAGTGAAACGCGACCGTCAACCAGCGCAAAGGATTGCTGGATGTCTGCCGCGCCCTGGGTGGTTCCATCATCTGCATTGTGCGACTTAGCTGACTCATCGCCCGGACCTCATGCCTCATTCTCCGGCTGCCCACGATCGTGGTGGGTGCGCATGCCCGTTAATCTTAACGTCTCCGTGGGCTTGCTCGCATGGAGCGCCGCCCTTGCTGCCCCTCAGTATGCTAAGAGAATATGCGCCCGATATGACAAAAGTATGTCGAGGTTGTTCGGGGCCATGTAGCAGTCATGCATCAGTGGTGGTTGACGGTTACGCAGTTGCCTTGACGCCCTCAGTTCGCCGGTGCTACTCTTCGCGCCGACTCCGACCGCATGGTCACGCTCATCGCGGTGCGCCGTCTATCGCGCGACCAGCGCCTGAAGGCTTGTATGTCCCTTGTCGCGCAGAACTCCGCTTCACCAGTTGAGCCGCTGTCGATCGCCCGCAAGCGTCGCCGTCGCAAGTCGCGGCAGATAGTCGTCCTGCCGACCGCCGCGCAGTGGCGCGAAGTCGGGTTCGTGACGCTGGCGTATCTGCTGGCGATCGCGGCGCTCCTCTGGCCGTATACTGCGTGGGCGGCGAGTGCTATCCCCGGTCGCCGCGACGCGCTGCTGCAAATCTGGATCGGGCGTTGGGTCGAGCACGCCCTGGTGACCGATCCGCTGCGGCTCTACGACGGGAACGCCTTTTATCCGCTCGATCACTCGCTAGCCTACAGCGACGCCAATGTGCCGGTCGCCTTCCTGATGGCTCCGATCCAGATCCTGACCGGCAACGCGATCCTCGCCTACAACGTTGCGATCTTCGCCACCTTCCTGATCGCGGCGGGCGGGATGTATGCCCTCATTCGCCACTGGACCGGTAACCGGGCGGTCGCATTTCTCGCTGGCCTGGCCTTCGCCTTCCTGCCGTACCGCTACGCCCACCTCTGGCACCTCAACCAGCTCGGTCACGCCTGGACGCCGTGGGTGCTCCTGGCGCTGCTGCTGCTCGTGCGTCGCCCAGCCCGGCCGCTGGCGGTTGCGCTCGGCCTGCTCGTCGCGGTCGAGTCGGTGAGCAGCTTTTACCTCGCGTTCCAGGTCGGGTTGATCCTGATCGTCGCGCTCATCGCGTTGGCAATCGCCGATCCGCGTGCGCGTACTCTGCGTTTCCTTGGTCATTTGGCGCTGGCGGGGATGCTCGCACTGGCGATCGTGGTGCCGCTGGCCCTCCCCTATCTCGATGTGCGGGAGGGCCAGGGGCTGGAACGGACCCTCGATGAAGCGGAACAATGGCAGGCGCGACCAGCTTCGTACCTGAAAGTGGCGGGTCAGAACCGGGTCTGGTCGTGGCTGAACGCCGAGCATAACGGCGAGGATACCCTCTGGCCCGGCGGCGTGGCCCTCTTCGGCGCGGTCGCCGGCGTGGCCTTCTGGCGACGACGACGCGCGATTACCCTGGCGCTGCTCGTCCTGTCTGCTATCGCCTTCATCGTCGCCCTCGGCCCGACCTGGACGCGTGCCGACGGGCGTGAGATCGCGCTGCCGTATCGCTTCCTCTTCGAGCATTTCCCCTTCTTCGCGGCGATGCGGGTCGCCGCGCGGTTCGGCGTGCTGGTCGATTTCGCGATCGTCGCGCTGGCGGGGCTGGGGCTGGCGGGGTTGTGGAACTGGCTCGGCGCGCGGCTGACTGCGGAGCGGGCGCGGCAGATTGGCCCGGCGTCGGCGGTGGCGCTGTCCGTCCTGATCTGTGTCGAACTAGCCTCGGTCCCGATCCCGGTGCGCGAGATCGACCGCAGCCCCGCGACCGCCGCGCCATATGAGTGGCTGGCGGCGCAGCCGGGACAGGGCGCGGTGATGGAGTTTCCGGCGACGCCCGGCCCGTGGGCGACCGGCCTGATGATGTACTGGTCGACGACCTATTGGAAGCCGCTGGTGCAGGGAACCTCCGGCTTCACCCCCTTGCCGCATCGCGAGTTCATCAATGCGTTCGTCGCGCCGCTCGTGCGGCAGGATGGTCATCGCGGGGCCGAGTTGAGCCACCCGACACCGGACAATGTCGGGCTGTTGCAGGATCTCGGCGTCCAGTGGGTCGTCTTGCAGCGTATTGGATACGCCGCCGAGGATTGGCCTGCGGTGCGGGCGCGGGCGTCGGCGGCGTTCGGCGGGGGGGCGGTTTTCGAGAACGAGGCGACCACGATTTTCCGCGTCCCGGCTGGCCCGACCGCCGCGCCGCAGTTCATGCTCAACGCGCCGAGCAGTGTCCGGGCCGGTGGCGATTGGGCACCGACGTTGGAAGTGACCAATCCGTTGCCGCGCTGGGCGCTGATCTACGTCAAAGCCCCGGTGACGCTGACGGTGACCTGGCGCGATGGCGGCGGACAGGTCGCGCGGCGCGACGTGCTGAACCTGCCGGTGGCGGTCGTCGGGCCACCGGGCACGATCCGCTGCGCGCTCGACGGCTGTGCGCTCGATGGCCGACCCCGCCCGGCTGGCCGGGTGGGACTGCCCGCCCCGGGCCGCTATACTGTGGACCTGGTCGCGAGCGGCGGATTGAGCGCGAGGGCGAGTACAACGGTTGAGGTGCAGGCCGCGACCGCGGGGGTGCCGTGAGCCGCGAGAAGGCAGCGAGGATGGCCCGGGCTACTGCGGATACTGGCACCGCGCGGCGTCGCCAGCGGCGCGGCAAAGTGACCTTGCTCGACCGATTGCCCGCGCCGCTGCGCCGCTGGCTGGTGGCGGAAGTCGTGCCGTTCGCGCGTACGCTGACCGATCGCTCTATCCTGGCGACCTTAGCGCTCACGGTCGTCGGGCTAATCGTTCTTTATCAGTTGCCCCAAACGCACCGCGTCGATGTCGGCGTCGCCAACGGTCGTGACGGGTTCTACTTGCGCGACTTTTTCGCTAAGGAGACTGTCGGCGACACCACCTTCCGCTGGATCGGAGGGCGGGCGGCGATCGTGCTGCCGGGGGCCTCTGGGAACAGCCAATGGCAGTTGAACGCGCGGATCGCCGCGCCGCGCCCGCCCGGTGTCGCGGCGGATACCCCGCCCGCGACGCTCGCCATCTTCGCCGATGGGCAATCGATCGCCCGGTTCGCGGTCTCACCAGGCTTTGGCGATTACACCTTCCAGTTCGCGCGGGAAGCCTTGCCGCTCGGCGATCTGACGATCCGTTTCGAAGCGGCGACATTCAGTCCGCCCGGTGGTGCTGACGATCGGTTGCTCGGCGTGCAGATCGCCGACGTGACGCTGGCCCCGATCAAGTCCGGTTTTTCGCCGCTGATCCCGCCATTGCTGTATATCGCGGCCTTGCTTGCCCTGCTCGGTGGGTTGGCGGGTCTGTTCGCGCGACTCGGTGTGCCGTCGCGGGTCGCCGCCGCGATCGTCGCCATCGTAGCGCTCGGGGTGCTGGCCGGCCAGGCGACTCTGCCGGATGTGACCGCGTTCTATCTGCCGCACTTGCTGATGATCGTCGCGGTCCTCATCGGCGTACTGCTGGTGCTGCGCCCGCTCTTCCGACGGATCTGCGCGGCGGGCGGCGTCGCGTTGAGCCCGCGCGACGAGCAAGTTTTGCTCGGCATCTTCGTCTTCGGTGCGGGATTCCATCTGGCGGGCGTCTTCTTCCCCGACTTCCGCGCGCACGATCTGATCTTCCAGGCGAACCGGATGCGCGACATCATGGCTGGGCGCTTTCTGCTGGTCAGCCTGGTCGATCAGGAGGGGGTGCGCCCGACGCCGTATTCCCCGGCGGTCTACATCCTCCTCGCGCCGCTCGCGAAACTGTTCGGCGGGCCGGAACTGATGCTGCGCCTCTGGATGCCGATCATTGACGCAACCTCCGCATTGCTGGTTTTCTACCTGCTGCGCCGTTGCCGCGTCCCCGATCCCGCGCCGATCCTGGCGGCGTTCTTCACCACCATCCTGGCGGTTACGTCGCAAATGCTCTGGTGGGGGTTTTTCTCCAACCAGTTCGGCCAGTGGGCGACCTTGCTGGCACTGACGGTGATCATCGGTCATTGGGGTGAGCTGGGGCAGGGCCGCCTCTTCGCGCTCCTCGTGCCGGTCCTGGCGCTGCCGCTGCTGTCACACCCTAGCGCGTTCGTCATGCTCTGCGGGCTGGTGCCGCTCCTGGCGATCGCGCTGGCGTTCGGGACGCGCGAATGGCGACAGGGTGGGCTAGTCATTCTTGCCTTTGGCCTCGCGTTGTTACTCGCCTATCTGATCTACTATCGGCATTTCACCGCCCTGGCGCTCGATTACGCGCGGAACCTCAGCGGCGACGACGCCGTGCGGACCGCCGACGACGCCCCGGGCTGGGAGTGGAATTATATCCGCCTGCGGATCTTCAGCCTGCCGCTGGGATTGTACGTCCTGGCCGCGATCACCACGCCAGTTGTTCTGTTGCGCGAGCGGCAACGCGCCCTCGGTTGGGGCCTCCTCGCCGTGATCGCCACGTTCGTGCTGTTCGCGGCGGTCCACGTCGTCTCAGGGCTCTGGGTACGCTACTTCGTCTTCCTCGGTCCGGCGCTGGCGATCGGCGCGGGGATTGCCGTCGCGTGGCTGCTGCGGTACGGGCGTTGGGGCCGTGGCGTGGCCTACGCCGCGCTCGCCTATGGCACGGTTGCCAGTCTTGTCCTCTGGTTCACTATCTCGATCGGCGGCGGGCGGTCGATCTATCCGTAGAAAGGGAGAGGAACGGCCCCCACCCCGGCTCGCATCCGGATGAACCGGATTCCATGTTCGCTTGCCGACCCCTCGCCCAATTCTCGGCGGGGGTGAGGTGGCATTACGTGGCAATCGATTTCACCATCCCGCTTCGGGGGCGGGTCGCCGCAGCGGCGGGGAGGGGGCATATCCACGGTGGCAAAAACCGAAGTGCAGGTGCGTGCGGTGATGAATCAGCACTTCGGGTCTGTTGACGCCGACCTGCGCCCGCTAGTCGGCGGGGAATTCTCGCGGGCGTTCGCGTTCGACGCTGCTGGTTACCCCTATGTCATTCGGGTCAGCGACTCGCCGCACGCCGGAGAGGTCTACGCCAAGGATGCGTGGGCCTTCCGGCACTTTGCCTCGCCCGCGTTGCCGATTCCGAGGGTCGTGGCGCGGGGCGAGGTGGACGGACTGCATTTCGCGATCAGCGAGCGGGCGTCGGGTGATCGGGTTGAGGTGCTCCCTCCCGCCGCGCGCCCCGCGCTGTACCCCGCATTGCTCGACGTCCTCGATGCGATCAGCTCGGCAGATGTGAGCGATTCGCGTGGGTACGGCCCCTGGTCGTCTACCGGTGATGGCGAGGCATCCACCTGGCGTGGCTTCCTGAGCGCCATCGCCGACAATCGCGCCGAGGGCTATTACGAGGATTGGTACGCCCTCTTCCGCGAGTCGTTTCTGGAACGCGACCTGTTCGATACGCTGTACCGGCGAATGTTGCGTCTGGCCGACTTCTGCCCCGAAGAGCGCCACCTGCTCCATTGCGACTTACATTTCGACAACATCCTCGCCGATGGGCGACGGATCACCGGCGTGATCGACTGGGGCAACGCCGGTTACGGCGACCCGCTCTACGATGTTGCCTGGCTCGGTCGTGTCAATGCTCTCGGCGAGACGTTCGTCGCTCCGGCGTTGCTCGACGCGCGATACGGTGCCGCTCGCCACTACCGCGAGCGGATCGCCTGCTACGAACTCGCGCTCGGCCTCGATGACTTGCGCTTCTACGCCAAGACCGGGCGACGCGAGCAATACGAGGCGATCAAGGCAGTATTGTTGGCGTTGCCTAATTAGGTGTTAGATTCCTGTGTTTCCTTTATTCGTGATCCTTCTCGTATTCGTGCGATGGCGATGGTCGCCATATCGGCAACACTTTTGCCCTTGAGTATTGGCGTTGTTTCCTGTGCTTGTAGTTTGAGTAGTGTCGGTAGTGCTTGTGAATCGCCAAGCTTACCCAAAGCGCGTACGACATAGTAGCGTAGGATTGAATCCCGCTCGGCTACTTCTGCCTTCTGCTGAATTGGTGGCTGAACCAGCGCCAGAAGAGCTGAGACTGCACTTACATCGCCAATGTTACCGAGCGCCGTTGCTGCGGCTGGGTCCCGATGAATGGTGAGTACCTGAATGAGTGCAGGAACCGCGCGTCGATCGCGAAGCTTGCGTAGGGCGCGAATCACAGAAGGGCGTATGTGTGGATCATCTAACTTCGCGATGAGGGGTTCCACCGCGCGGGGATCATCAAGTTGTCCCAAAAACTCTGCTGCGCTACCACCTGTATTGTCCCACACTGTAGATGGACTGATAGTAAGCGCGAAAATTAGTGGTTCAATAATGCGGGGATCGTTGAACTGTCCCAGGGCGATGACGATATCGCTGCGAGGATACGGCTGAGGAGCATAAAGACCAGCAATAAGTGCGGGAATTGCTTGGGCGTCGCGTATGCTCCGTATCGCTATGCCAGCCTGCCTCTGTACTTCGGCATCGCTATCAGCAAGTTGACCAATTAAGCGAGTGACCAGCGCCTCAATGGACAAAAGGCCCTCCGATCTCGTAGCTGCTCATCGCACCGTCACCGGCATCGTTGCGCTGGCTTGCAGCCCCCCACTCAACGTCAGTTCGACGCTGTATTGGCCGGGGCTGGGGAGTTTGGGTGCGGGGGTATCGGCTGTGCGCCCGTCGAGGCCGCACCCTTGCAAGGTGCAGCGGATCGTGCCGGGCGGGCCGATCACGGCGACCGGGAGTTCGACGCGCTCGCGCTGCACCTCGTAGCCGGAGCCGTCGCGCCAGACGGTCGTGAGGACAACCGGTTTCTTGATATAGATCAGCGCCCAGCGGGTGAGTGGGTTGGTAACTTCCAGGGTCGGGGACCACGCCGCGCCGACCGACGCGTCGGTCGGCGCGCACAGGCGGAGTTGCGGGTCGGCCGCGGGTCCGGCGGGGACGCGGTAAACCGCCGTTTCCTCGCTCTGGAAGACCGGTGGCGCGCCGATCGCTTTCTGTGCCTGCGCCAGGACCGCCCCCCAATCGGCCTCCTCGTAGCCGTCGCGCTGAACAAGTGCCCAGTGGACGCCGATGTCGTAGAGGAGCCCGACGTTGTCCAGCGTCAGGTGGCTGATCGTCGCGCCGCGCGTGCCGTCCGGGCGCTGCACCGGCGCGTCGAAGGCGTTGACATACTCGCGGTGCGGCGCGGGGTGAAACCCCGAGTAGCCCTGCACCAGTGGTTTCCACGACTCCATCGACCAGTACATCGCCACCGCTGTGTCGCGCCCCCGGCGATTCGTGGGGAACTCGATCACCGGGTCGTTGTCGCGCTGGGCGGCGAGGAATTTATACGGCGCGGCGACCGCCGGGCTCCGATCGATCCGTCGGAGTGAGACCGGCGTCGAGACCAGTTCCAGCAGGATCAGTGCGGCGAGTCCAACCGTGAGCGCGATCCCCGTCTGCCGGGCGCGCGTCGCGTTCCAACGTGGCGACAACCGTTCCCAGGCCCAGGCTGCGCCAAAACCGGCAAGTAACACGACCGCGAAGCCGACCAGGATCCCGAAGCGAGCCGGGGCGCGCATCGACTTGAAGAACGGGAAATAATAGAAGAAGAAACGGTAAGGAAGCGCGGTCGTGCCACCCTTGTCCGGCTCCCAGGTGGGGCCGAGCGAGAGGATGAAGGCGCTGACCGCCAGGATGACTAGCGCGACGGTGAACGCCCGCCTGCGCCGCCACGACGCGAGGCCCGCGACCGCCCCGATGATCGCGATGCCGCCGGGGAAGAGGGCATTCTCGGTATTGTGCGGCTCGCTCATCCATTCCCAGATCCAGTTCTTGTCCTCGGTAGTGAGGTACGAGCGCGGCGTCGCCATCCAGTGATGCTCGACGTCGATCTCGGCGAGGGTCCGTTCGAGCCCCTGATCGTCGCGGACCCAGAAGTAGGGGATCGTCAGCGGCACGACGATGATCGCCGCCAGCAGGCCGCTCGCCGCCAGCCGCCCGAGGAAACGCGGCGCCCGCGCCCGCCGATCGGCGATGAACGCGACAACGACGGCAATCGCCAGGACCAGGGCGATCTGGAAGGCGAGGTAGAAGCTGGTCAGGACTTGCGTCGCCACCAGGAGTCCGAAGGCCGCGGCGCGGGGCCAGGTCGGGCGGACGATCAGCGCGAAGAAGGCCAACAGTACCCACGGGGTCCAGGCGTGGCCGAGTTGCTGCAAGTGCCAGAGGTGGGCGTAACGATAGGGGAGGAAGGCGTAGGCGAGCCCGGCCAGGAACGC
>DATCMP010000313.1:0-3972 GCA_036563365.1 Thermomicrobiales bacterium | reverse complement strand
GGGAAGAAGCGTTCCGCTGTCCCCGCTGCGCCGACGGGCGCGACGAGGACGGTGGGCGCGAGGACGGCGGTCAGGACGAGCAATTGCAGGAAACGAACGAAACGGACGGGGCGTTGTAATGCTGTCACGATGACCTCCCTGACTATGTGCATGGCCACACCCGGTCGGGACAGAGCGCTGATTCGGTCTCGCGGCCTGTCAGTCCATCGAGCGGAGCCAGGCGATGAGGCCCCCGATGATGCCGAAGGCCACGGCGAGGAAGGTGGCGGTGATGGGGGCCTTGATGACGACGATGAGGACGATCACGAGCATCAGGCCGAGCGCGAACCACGGCAGCCGCCGCCGCGCGGCCGGGTCATCGGCGCTGGCGAACGCCGCGCGCGTCACCCGTTCGTCCGCCGGACGATTGAAGGGCACCCCGTCCGGCGCCCGCATCTCGACGCCGCCGGTGTCGCGCGTCAGGCGCTCGCTCGGCCCGTCATAACCACCGATGCCGTAGGGTCCGCTCATGGTCCTGCTCCTCTCATGCTGCTGCCACGACGAAGGCCTGGAGAAAGGACATGGTCGACTGAGTCGAGTTGGGCGGCGCGCGGTCGGCGTGCGCCGTGCCAGGGAGGATCTGCATCGCTCACCCCTTACCTATCCGTCGTGTCGCTCACCAGTTCTGCCCTGAGCATAGCCTTTAGTACCAGTTACGACAGTGACCGGGGATCGTTTCTCCCGTGTTCCCGGTCACACCGCCCAACCACTCGTCGGGAAAATCGTGGCGACCGACACCCTGCGCGACAACGGCGTGAAAGAGCGGGAGATGCTGGAAGACACGCGCCGCGTCTGGGGACCGTTCGATCACGCCACCCACCGCGACACCAACCCTCGCCCGCCGCGCCCCTGATCACCGTCGGGAAACAGGACGAATGAGGGGCGGGCCACACGGCCCGCCCCTCGCTATTCGGCTCGTCCCGGCGTCGTGGCCCGCCCGTGCCTAGAGCTCGAGCTTGGCGAAGTTGAGCGAGATCGCCTGATGCTCGCCCATGGTGACGTAGCGATCCTGAAGGTTCCCCTTCGCGCTATCCTTGAACTCGATCTTGGTGAAGTTGAGCGCCGTCCGCGTCCCGCGCCCCCACTGGCTCGGGTCGCCGGCGGTCAAGCCCCATTGCGACGGGTCGCCCGCCACGCCGCTGCCGCCCGCGCCGAGCGCGAGTAGCGCCGCGAGGGTGCCGACGAGAACCAACCGCTGCAGTCGACCAGTGCCGCGTGCCTTAACCACGGTACTTCCTCCCGTCTGAAAAACTGTTCCGATAATTCGTTCGCGCTCCCCGAGGGCGCTAAAGCGGCCCCGCTTCGTCACTGATACCAGCATAGGACACTGCGCTCGTGCGGCGCGGTCGTCGGGCGGACCTACCACCCCTCGATCAAGCGGGGCAGGGACACCCCGCGCCTGTGCCGCCCCTGCGTCAAGGGGGCGGCGACACCGTGAGGTGATCGCGTTCGGGGGCGCGGCCTTTTTTTAGGGTCCACAGTTTTTGGAGGGGTGCGGCATCCGGGCGAATTAACGCACCCGTAATACGATCAATACCCCGACCTCATGCGACCGGTACACTGTGACGCCGCGCACACCGACGGGGTGATCCCGCGCATATCGGCGCGGCCCCGGCGTGGGGTACAGTGGGGGAGATGAGGCGATCTGCCGCCGACCACACACCCCTCACGAGCGCCCACGGGCGAAGGAGTATCCCGATGACCGATCCCGTCCTGTTCGACGCCATCCTCGCCGAGCGCGCCGCCGTCGCGGCCCGGCTCGACGCGACCGCCTGGCAGCACCACACCCCCGCGCCCGGCCTGCGCCACACCCTGGCGGCGCTGCTGGTCGCCCTGGCGGCCCGCCTCGCGCCAGCTATGGTCGCTCCGGCCCCACTCGGGATGAAGTCCCAGCGCCTGCCGCAATGATGGGGCGACGCGCCCACGGCTCGCACCCATACCGCGCCCGGTGGTCCGCGCGGCGCTGTGCCCGGCGGCCCCTCGTGGCCGCCGCTGTCCGCTCCCGGCCGGTCGCCAGTTGCACCGCGCGGTGCGCCAGCACCGCCGCGTACACCCCCGGCCAATGTTGGCGCAGGCGGGCGAGGTGCCGGTGGACCGTCCCCGGGTGCAGCCCCAACGCGGCCGCCGTGGCCGGGTAGGTGCGGCCGGTAGGCTCGGCGAGCAGCGCGACGATCACCCGCCGCTGCCCCGCAGGGATACCGACGAGGTCGAGCGGTGGCAGTGGCGATGCACCACAATCGGGATGAACGTTGCCCCGTTCCGTAATCGCATGACCTGCCTTGGGTGCGACCCTGGCGAACCAGCGCAGCCAGCGTGCCCCTTTCCTTCCTTCGCCCCAGCCGACCCGCTTCGCTCCCAGCGCCGGATCGTGCCAGTGGCAATAGCCCGATGCGCCGAGGATCGCGGCGTGCGCGGCACATGGACGACCGTCGCGCGTGGTGCCCTTGCAGCCCACGCGCGGAGGCAAGCCATAGCGTGCGGTGAACGGGCGTATCGGGGTGTAGCGGTCCCTACCGATCGGGGCGGTCCGCGTCCCCGTCCGGCTGCGCCTGCCCCCGGACGGGGACGCGGGCGCGGTCGAGCGCGCCCGGGTCACGACTATCGCCGAAGTTCCCATAGGCCATCCCGAGCCGGGTCGTGGCTGGCAATCATCTTGCGTGGGGGGTGCCCGGGCGATCCGTGCGCCCGTGATCTCGCGACGATGTGGAGGAGTGCCATGAGCCCGCGCATGTTCGTGCAGACGATGATCACCCTCGCCTCCGCCTCACTCGGCCTGATCGCCGCCCTCGCGTGGAACGAGGCGATCCGGGCGACCCTGCGCCGCGTGCTCGGCGAGGACGACAGCCTGGTCGGCCTGTACACCTACGCCATCCTCGCCACCGTCCTCGCCATCATCGTGCTCCTCGCCCTGGCCCGTTTGGCCGCGCGCATCGGCGGCGAGGCGCTGATCAGCCGCGAGGCCGAGGGATAACCCGCGCGGGGCCGAGTCGGGCCTCGCGGATACGGTCGGGTTATCGGGAACGAAGCGCCGGGGGAGCGATGACGGAACTGCTGGCAATCGGCGACGAGCGCGTATGGTGCTACCCTGCGGATGGGCCGCCGATCGACAGCGAGCGCCGCGCCACCGATCTCGTCGGCGAAGCGTCCTACCACCGCGCCACGCTGATCGCGGTGCCGGTCGATCGGCTCGGCCCCGACTTCTTCCAGCTACGCTCGGGCGTCGCCGGGATGATCGCCCAGAAGCTCGTCAACTATCGCCTTCGATGTGCGGTCATCGGCGATATCACCGCCTATCTCGCCGCGAGCGACGCGCTGCGCGACTGGGTCCGCGAGTCGAATCGTGGGCGCGATCTCTGGTTCGTGGACAGCCTCGATGACCTCGCCGCGCGACTCAACGCGACAGGCCCACCGCAGTAGCGACGCGCTGGCGCACGAGCGCGGGCGCGGCGACGGTTGGTTCAACTTCGGTGCTGCCTGGCTTGTCGAAGGGATACCTGGCATGCTCTTCGCCGCCGCCGCCGTCTCGTTCAAACGACGCTACGACGTGTCCCTGCGCGGCGTGACGCTCGGCCCCGTAAGCGGTGCCGCCGCACTGCTGGCGCTCGGCGTCATCATCGGCTAAAACGCCGGGCGCACGAGCGCCGCGCGGACGATTCAGCGGGCTCGCGCATCGCCGTGTGTAGCGCGATAGGCCCTCTACTTCGCCGTGGGAACCGTCATACCACCCATCGTCCCATCATGCTATCCTGCACGCTTCGCAACGGCGCGAGTGGCCGGCACCGCAGCCAGCGTTGTCGATCGTACAGGATCGTACAGGGGGGAAGATGACCGACACGAATACGTCCGCAGAACTGACCCGTCTACGCGCCGATGTCGCCACACTGGTCGCCCGCGACCGCGCGCGGGAGGCGGAGTTGGCGGCGTTGCGGCGGT